>CASBQF010000293.1 GCA_949127775.1 Oscillatoriales cyanobacterium PMM_0080 | reverse complement strand
GTATTAACGCAGATGTTTTGGATTAAGTTATCGACTAATTCTGCGGCTTTTTCTTCTAATTCTGCGGTTAAATCGCCTGCGGTGGTTAAGGGATCGTAGTCGTAGCCTGAGTCTTCGGCTAGGGCGCGGGTTAAGCCGATGCGATTTGTGCTAGGATGGCGGGCGATCGCAATTATCAAATCTCTCAACTGTCTACCTTCGGGACACTGGCCGAAAATGTGCAATCCGTCGCGAATTTGAGACTCTTTGAGTTCGCAAAGATAGCCGTCGGTGCGAGTGATAAATTCGGTAAATTCGGATTTATTTAGTTGGATTCCTAAGTCTTTGTCTAAGTTTTCTTTGTTGGTGAGGGCGACAATGCGATCGCGAATCATCGGTAATCGAGACGGATCTAAGCTTTGGGCTTCGCAATATTCGTCGATTAAGGCCTCCAATTGCTGCAAAGGCCCGTAAAGTTCGGCGCGCGTCATCGGCGGTGTCAGGTGGTCAATGATCACGGCTTGCGATCGTCTTTTTGCCTGGGAACCTTCCCCCGGATCGTTAACAATAAACGGATAAAAGTTCGGCATCGCGCCTAATGCGACTTCGGGATAACAGTTGCTAGATAAAGCGACACTTTTACCGGGAAGCCATTCTAAATTACCATGTTTTCCCGCATGAATTATTGCCTGAACTCCAAAGTTTTGCCGCAACCAATAATAGTAAGCCAGATAATTGTGAGTTGGTTCTAAATCCGGTGCGTGATAGTTCAAACTAGGGTCAATTTCATATCCGCGCGATGGTTGAATTCCCACAAACACATTCCCAAATTGAATCCCCGGAATCGGAAACAGATTCGCATCCAGGTTCGTAGTAAGGACTTCAGTCCTTCCATCCAGGTTCGTAGTAAGGACTTCAGTCCTTCTTTCCCCCGTTGCTAAGCCCCATCTATTACAAATTCCATCCTGTACTTGCTGCGGCAAATTAGCAAAATACTCTTGATATTCCGCCAAATCCAAATATTGATTAACAGGCCGCAATTCCCGTCCTTCCGGGTCATTTGTCACGCCAGATATCAGCATTTCAATTAACTCACCACCGCTGCTGGGAATATTATCTACTTGATAACCAGCTTGGTGCATAGCTTTGAGGATTTCCACACAGCTAGCGGGCGTATCCAAGCCGACACCGTTGGCTAATCTTGCGTTGCGAGTGGGATAATTTGCGAGAATTATGGCGATGCGTCTATTGGCGGCGGGAGTTTGTTTTAGCTTGACCCAGTTTGTAGTTAAATCTGCTACAAATGAAATGCGATCGACCGCTGCGACATATCCTACCACATCTGTTTCTAATTCACTGTTCCAAGTTTGTACAGCCTTAAAAGAAATAGCCCGAGTAATGATTTTGCCATCAACTTCTGGCAAAGCTACATTCATCGCCACATCGCGCGGCGAAAGTCCTTGCAATTCACTTTCCCACTGTTCCAAACCGCCACCACTAAATATTGCTTGTAATACTGGAACATCTAAGGATTTTAAGGTGTTTTGTTCGGATTCTAGACTGTTAAAGCCAGAGATGGCAAAACTTGTCGTGTTGAGTAATAATTGAATTGGTTCTGCGTCTTTGGGTTTAAAATATTCCAGTAATTCTACTTGCAAATCTGGTTCCCGCAGAGAAGACACAAATACGGGAACTGGCACTAAATTTCGCTCTGATAAAGCTTGACAGAGTGCATCAATTGGTGCTAAGTTTCCTGACAAATAATGAGCGCGATAAAATAAGATTCCAACTTTCGGTTGGATTGGTAAACCTGGAGATCCCCCCCAACCCCCCTTAATAAGGGGGGGGCAAGAATTTGTAAAAGTCCCCGTTCTTAAGGGGGATTTAGGGGGATCGAAATCTGCTGGTAAAGTTTCAACACACGCCCTCGCACTTCCACCCCAATCATAAATTCCGACGCGGGAAACTGTTTGAGGTAGAGGTGGATTATAAGTGGTTTTCAAACAAGTATCTGCGGCAAACTCTAGGGCATTAACAAAGTTTTGGACTCCGCCTTCTGTGAAGTAGCGCCACAGTTGATTGACTGCTGACAGCGATACATTGGAATGGCTAATTAAATCGGGATCGGGGCTGTCATCTCCCGGCATTACAATCAGTTTAGCTTGAGTTTTCTCCACCGTTTCACGCAGAGTTTCCAAGCCATAAGACCAATAGGAACGACCTCCTAACAGCCTGATAATAATTACTTCTGCGTGTTCTAAAATTTCCTCTGCATAGGTATCAATGGTTAATTGTTGCTGCAATTGAAGCAGATTCACCGCCCGGAGTTTTGGGAATTCGGCTGGTAGTTTTGACACAGCGGCCGCAAGAGTTTGAATATCTGTATCAGCCGCACTAATAAATACGATTGGTGCGGGGGTTTGTTGAATGAATATTACTCCTTCGGCTTGGGGGTTCCAGCCTCCTGGTGTTGCGGCTATTTTGTGCATTAATTTTTAGTTTAGTTTATGTTATCGTTCCTCGTAGGGACACGGCATTGCCGTGTCCTTACTAAAAGCTAAAAGCCGTGTCCCTACTAAAAGTTTAACCTACAAACTGATAAACAAAACTCCCAAAACCATGATTCCCGCCCCTAATAACCTTTGTTGAATATCTTTTTCCTTAAAAATAAAGTGACCGAACAATACACCCATTAACACGCTAGTACGCTTGATAGCTATCACTTGGACTACCAATGTTAATGTCAAAGCCTGCATCTGACAAAGCACTCCAATAACATTGAAAAATCCCATAGTCGCTAGCATTGGTAATTGTTTGAGGATTTTCGTGCTGGGATTTGGGGTTTTGTGCAATAAGATTGGCAGTAGCAAGATACTCATTGTACCAAATAAAGAGAATAGCCAAAAAATAGGGGAAGAGTTTTTAACGCCGATTTTGTCAAAGTTTGAAGTGATACTCCAGAGGAATGCCACGATTAACATGAACTTCGGGCCCGGTTCATTCAACAGTGCTTTGAATGGGGCTAAATATCCTTGAGATTTCTCTTTGATATTTAGCAAGTAAGAGCCTGTGACGATTAGTATAATGCCAATATAATCAAAAAAGCTGGGATATTCACCAACAATTACCGGTGAAGTTAGTAACATGAATAATGGTGTCAAAGCTACCAGCGGTACTGTCAGGGATAAATCCGATACTTTGATGGCTTTGATGTAGAGGAGGGCTGTGACAGCATTGATGCTACCTCCGATTAATAGGGAGATCCAAAATTGAGTATTTAATGTCGGAATTCCGGTATAAATTACCCAGGGAATCAAAAAGATGACCGAAAAGAATGAGAGTGACCAAGCGACGACATATTCGTCACTTTTTTTGAGATTTTGCTTCCCGAAAACATCTTTAAGTGCTTCAAAGAAAGCGGTAAAGATTCCTAAAATTAACCAAGTCAACCTAAGTATGCCCTCCTAACTCGATCGTCCTTTAGCAAATCTGATGCCATGCCTGTCAGAGTAATGTTACCAGCTTCTAGTACATAACCTCGATCGGCAATTTGCAATGCTAAATTCGCGTTTTGTTCGACTAACAGGATTGTAACGCCCGTAGAGCGCAGGTTTTGAATAATCGCAAAAATTTCTTTGACGATCGCAGGTGCTAACCCTAAACTAGGCTCGTCTAATAATAGCAGTTTTGGGCGGCTCATGAGCGCGCGGGCGATCGCCAGCATTTGTTGTTCCCCACCGCTAAGGGTTCCCGCCAGTTGAGTGCGACGTTCTGCTAACCTGGGAAATAGTTTAAATTGGTAGTCTAAATCGGCTTTTATGGCTACGGAGTCCGATCGCACATAGGCCCCTAATTCCAAGTTTGTCAACACCGTTTGCTGCGCCAAAACCCTTCGCCCTTCTGGACTGTGGGCGATTCCCAATTTTACCACTTCGTGAGCTTGTCGGCGTGTAATATCGCGCCCGTTATAGATGATTTGCCCTCCCCGCAAATTAACTATTTTGGAAATAGCCCTGAGAGTCGTACTTTTGCCGGCACCATTCGCACCAATGAGGCTGACAACTTCGCCTGCATTTATGATTAAATTAATATTTTGTAGGGCTTGAATTCCGCCATAATTTACACACAAGTTTTTGAGTTCTAAGAGGATGTTTTCGTTGGTTTTAATTGGGCTATGCTGCATTTCTTGTGATTTTGAATATTAGATCAAGATTGATTGACAATTGGGCGGGGGCGGGTTTATAAGATTATTGGTTTTAGGCGATTATTGTCGGTGAGCCCGCCCATACAAAATTGTGAAAATGGTGCGAAATGTGAATTTTATTTAATTTCAATTTCTCTAAGTTTCATCTCCCAAATAAGCCTCAATCACAGCCGGATTATTCCTCACAATCGCAGGCTCACCCAAGGCAATAAGCTGACCGAAATGCAAAACGGCAATTCGATCGCACAATCCCATCACCAGCGGTACGTGATGCTCGATCAATATTACAGTCAAATTGAATTGTGCGCGCACTTCCCGGATGAAATCACTTAACTTGTGCTTTTCCGTGGGATTCATCCCCGCCGCTGGTTCATCTAACAGCAATATTGTCGGTTCTAGGGCTAAGGCGCGGGCGATTTCTAAGCGCCTCTGGTCGCCGTAGGGCAGGTTTTTGGCTTGTTCCTGCGCGCGATCGCCCAAACCGACCAAATCCAACAATTCCCTGGCTTTCCGCTGGGTTTGGCGCTCCATTGCGTTAGACTCTGGTAAGCCGAAAATCCCCGATAGTAGCGATAATACCGGATTTTG
>CASBQF010000292.1 GCA_949127775.1 Oscillatoriales cyanobacterium PMM_0080 | reverse complement strand
ATCCGGTTCCCCTATGGCAAGATTGGAATCAGATACTATCAAAGCTCAAACTTATGGCAAGGCAAATGCTGGGAAACACACTTGTTGGACGATACCAAATTATTAGACATTTGGGAGGTGGTGGATTTGGTGAAACGTTTGTTGCTTGTGATACTCAATTACCTGGTTTACCTCAATGTGTTGTCAAGAAACTCAAACCTCAGTCAAATGACCCGGTATCTTTGCAAACAGCTAGACGTTTATTCGATACGGAAGCTCAAGTTTTGTATAAGTTGGGTACTCACGATCGCATTCCCCAACTTTTGGCTTACTTTGAGGAAAATGAAGAATTTTATCTCGTTCAAGAATTTATCGAAGGTCATGACCTTAGTCAAGAGTTAACATCACAAAAAACTCTCGGTCAAGGGGAAGTTATTTCTTTTTTACAAGAAATCTTAGAAATATTAGAGTTTGTCCATCAACAAAAGGTAATTCACCGTGATGTCAATCCGCGAAATATACTCAGACGACAGCTAGATAATAAGTTAATTTTAATTGACTTTGGAGCGGTTAAGGAAATTACTACTCAAGTAATTAATCCGCAAATTAAAACCAAATCTACTGTTGCTATCGGAACTCCCGGATATATGCCTGGTGAACAAGCTCAAGGTAGTCCAAAATATTCTAGTGATATTTATGCTTTGGGAATAATTGCTATTCAAGCACTGACAGGTTTATCACCTGACCAAATTGAAAAAGATGCGGAAACAAATGAAATTATCTGGCAAAATCATACTCAGGTAATTATACAAGATTTGGCAAGTTTTATCGATAAAATGGTGCGCTATGATTTTCGACAACGCTATGCGTCAGCAACTTTAGCATTACAAACACTCAAAGATTTAAATCAGCCACAATCTCAAACAGTTACATTAAGTTTGTCTCCGATAAAAAATCAAATAAACCAAGTTCAGGAAAAACAAAAAGGTATATTATTTAAATCTTTAGTCGGGTTAAGTTTAATTGGTGTCAGTATTGGGGGTTCTCTAGCGATTGTTTATAAAGTTAATTCTAATAATGCCATTGAATTGTATAATCAAGGAAATACGCTTTATGAATTGCAACGCTATCAAGATGCTTTATCTGTTTATGAAAAAGCGGTAGATATTAAACCAAAATATGCTAAAGGATGGAATGGACAAGGCAAAACGCTGTATGAGTTAAAACATTATAAAGAAGCTTTGACAGCATACGATAAAGCAATTCAAATACAACCTGATTATTTAGACGCTTGGAGTGGACGAGGTTTTGTTTTGCAAAAGTTGCAGCGCTATAGTGAAGCGATCGCTTCTTTTGATAAAGCTTTACAATTAGAAAACAATCACTCAGATGTCTGGAATGCTAAAGGTGAAGTTTTAAGTAATTTAACGCAATATGACAATGCGATTAAAGCTTATGATAAGGCAATTGAATTAAAATCAGATTATTACGAACCTTGGTATAATAAAGGTTTGGCGTTGCAGAATTTAAAACGATATCAAGAGGCAATTACTGCATTCGACAAAGCTGTAGAATTAAAACCAGATTACTCGCTTGCTTGGTATAATCGCGGGAATGCGCTAGTTAATTTGCAACGCTATCAAGAAGCTTTTACCAATTATGATAAAGCTGTGCAATATAAAGATAATTATTATCAAGCTTGGTTGTCTAGAGGCAATATGCTAATAAATTTGCAACGCTATCTAGAAGCAATTGAATCTTTCAATCAAGTAATTAAGTACAATCGCAACAGCTATCAAGCGTGGTTAAATCGCGGTTGGGCACTGCATGAAATGCAACGTTATGATGACGCTGTAACATCTTATAATAAAGCGATAGAAATTAAACGCAACGATTATCAAGTATGGTACAATCTGGGAAATTCCCTATTTAATTTAAAGAAATACCAAGAAGCGATCGCATCTTATAATAAGGCAATTCGTTACAAACCAGATTCTTATGAAACTTGGTATAGTCGAGGCAATGCATTATATAGTTTGAAACGATATCAAGATGCGATCGCTTCATATGAACAAGCGATTAAATTTAAGCCAGATTACAAGGAAGCTGTAGACGCTCGTAATTTAACTCAAGGTTTGTTGCAAGCGGAGAAATCTAAGCTTCCGATTATTCCTAATTTTTAGATAACGAACCGCAGAGACACAGAGAGCACAGAGGAAGAGGATAGAGAGGATTTTATGGTTTTCCCCCTCCCCCACTCTCCCCCTCTTTCTCGATCGACCTTTGCCTTGGGATCACTTGGACACGGGAATCGATAAAAACTGGCTAAAACTTGACTTGCAAAAGGCTTTGGAAGCAGCGACGGTTCCCGACTGTTCCTTTGAAGGGTGTTCGCGCTGTGGGGTTTGCGGCACTGACTTCGGACACAATGTGGTTGTGGATGCGCTGCCAATTCCGGAGTTTGCTGGGGAATTTGTGCCGAATACGGAACGGAAACAGCGTTTTCGGGTTTGGTTCGGAAAAGTGGGCGATATGGCTTTGGTTGGTCATTTGGATTTGCTCCGATTGTTCGATCGAGTTGTCCGCAGGGCCGATTTACCGATTTCGTTTACCGGTGGCTTTCACCCAAATCCTCGGATTTCTGTGGCAAATGCTCTGCCTCTGGGCGTTACCAGCATTGGGGAAATTGCTGATTTTGAGCTCACTGAGTCGATCGATCTTGCCGATTTTCGGGAAAAGTTGGTGGCGACTCTGCCGGAAAATATTCCAGTTTATCGGGTGGAGCCGATCGACCTCAAAGCTCCTTCTGCCAATCAATTGCTAGAAGCAGCGGAGTACCTAATTACTGTCGCAGCAACAGGCTCTCTGGCAGAAAATGGCGAATTAGAACGGGATAATCCTGCTGCTGTCTCTGTCGCGAATAATGCCAACTGGGAAGCTTGGGTTGAGACGATCGTCCAAAGTTCGGATTTTTGGCGGGTGCACACTACTAAGTCGGGAAAGACTCAGGATGTGAATTTGCGCGATCGACTGCACAAACTAGAACTTGTGGAGCAATCCGAAGCTACAGCCGTCTTGCGCTATGCCGGCAGTTGTCGCAGCGATGGCAATTTGCTCAAGCCCGAACATATTGTGTTCATGCTCGAACAAATCAGCCAACAGGAAATACAGCTTCTGCAAGTTCAGCGCACCCAGCTAATCTTGGGTTATTGTTAAAATAGAGGAGCCGTGGTGGAATATTTCACCTCCGGCTCTCGACCAGGATGCGTCGTTGCACGCTATAATCACTTGTTATGGAAGCCGTGGTGGCTTGAGCGCTTTAGTCGCTCGCCGCCTTCGTCAACCAGCAACGCGGGCTGGGTGCAAATTGCTTCTGTTCAAGACTTCAAGCCTTTTTGTTTCACGGGCTAAATCTAGGGCCAAACTCGCAGAAGCTTGTTTCGATCTAAATTTAGCGATTCAGTCGATCGATCGACAGCAAAGTCGATCGCCAGCTCAATCAAAAATTTCATGGTTTAAGCAGGACTGTCAGTATTTGAGTAACAGAAATCCCAAATGCGTTGAGTAATCTCGATCGAGGCTGTCAAAGTTCAGCCTGTGGGATTCACACCTGCAAAGTAAACCTATTTGTCTGTATTTGACTATTGGTTCACAGACTACTAAACAATAGATGTTTTTGACGGGGTTTGAGGGTTGGTAGTGACGGAAATCGCAGTCGAAGGCCAAGCTGAATTCAGTTGAGTGCAATCCGCCGATCGCACAAGCAGACGGCTGTAGGAACACTGTAGGGACACGGCAGTGCCGTCTCCTGTCTGTACATTCTTAATTTCCCTCGAAACCAGCCCTCAACCACCACGCAAGCGGAGTTATCAGTTTTTTTGTGTAGAGTTGTGTGTTAGGAAATTGGTATCGTGTCACTGAATTGATTCGCCCAATTCAAATTAAGAGTTGTAAAGATTGAATCTTGAGTGAAAGAATTCGTAATTCACAAATCAAAATTTAATATTTATAACTCGCTAAAAGCGTCCTTATTTCTATCTTCGGGCTCAGTCTGCGAAGCATAACTCATAACTCGCGATCGGGTGGATTTAAGCACTTGATTTGTAACGGTTAACAGCCAACGGTTAACAGTTAACAGTCATTCCACCCTGAAACAAGTCACAGCTAATAACTCTTGAACCTACTACTAATTAAAATCAAAGTTAAAGGCACTATTCAGCGTAAGTGTCTCTAACTTGCTGACAGTATTTTCGAGGAAATTGAATGACAAAGCAGATAGTTATAGCAGAGCAGCATCGCATTGCTGCCGTCTTTTCAGAAGATCAAATCCAAGAACTCGTGGTAGCCACAGGCAGCCATCAAGTCAGTGATATTTACTTGGGAATTGTCGAGAATGTACTGCCCGGAATAGATGCCGCCTTCGTCAATATTGGCGACCCTGAACGCAACGGGTTCATGCACGTCACAGACCTTGGGCCACTGCGGCTCAAACGATCGGCAGGAGCAATTACAGAACTCCTCACACCACAGCAAAAAGTGCTGGTTCAGGTGATGAAAGAACCGACGGGTAGCAAAGGCCCCCGACTGACAGGCAACATTACTCTGCCGGGGCGTTATTTGGTACTGATGCCCTACGGCAGAGGAGTCAATCTATCCCGCCGGATCAAGTCGGAGGCCGAGCGCAATCGGCTCAGAGCCCTGGCTATTTTGGTGAAACCGGCCGGGATGGGGCTGCTGGTGCGCACCGAAGCCGAAGGCCAGACTGAAGAAGCCATCATGGAAGATTTGGAAGTCCTCCAAAAACAGTGGGAATCCGTTCAACTAGAAGGCGGTACTTCGCGGGCTCCAGCACTGCTCAATCGCGATGACGATTTTATCCAGCGGGTGCTGCGGGATATGTTCAGTAGTGACGTGAATCGGATTGTGGTGGACTCGCAAAATGGCATTAAGCGGGTTAAGCAACAGTTGATGAGCTGGAACGGCGGTAAACTTCCTGCGGGAGTTTTGATCGATCACCACCGAGAGCGCGCCTCGATTTTAGAGTTTTTCCGCGTTAACGCTGCGATTCGAGAAGCCCTCAGACCAAGGGTAGATTTACCTTCGGGCGGTTATGTGATTATCGAGCCGACTGAGGCGCTGACGGTGATCGATGTCAACTCCGGCTCGTTTACTCGATCGGCCACAGCGCGAGAAACTGTACTTTGGACAAACTGCGAAGCAGCAACCGAAATTGCCAGACAACTACGACTTCGCAATATTGCCGGAGTAATTATTGTTGACTTTATCGACATGGAATCCCGCCGCGATCAGTTGCAAGTGCTGGAACATTTCAATAAAGCTCTCAAAGCTGACAAATCTCGGCCACAAATCGCTCAACTCTCGGAATTGGGACTGGTAGAACTCACCCGCAAGCGCCAAGGTCAAAATATTTACGAGTTATTCGGCCACACTTGCCCTACTTGCAACGGCTTGGGCCATCTGGTGCAACTCCCCGGCGAAGATGACTTTGCCCCCGCAGTGCGGGAATCGAACGATCGCACCGTTGCTACCTCCAACCGGGTGATGTTGAACTTGCCGGAAGGAGTCGAACGTCGCAGTTTGACGCCTGTGGCGGCTGCAACTCCTGCACCAGTGCGGGAAGAACGCCTCCCCGAACCTGCTCGGGCTGCTTGGGAACCGTCTAGCGAAAGTTTGGAGTTTGAAACCGACAGCAACGTCTCGTCTTTGGACTTGCTCAACCATCCCAGCTATCAAGATTTGGGGAACGGCACCAGACGGCGGCGTCGTCGCCGGATTGGTGAAGAGCCTTTTGCCGTCGTGGCGGAAGAGGAACCGGTGCGCAACAAGTTGCGGCTACCGAATACTTCGATCGTCGTTCCCGTCGTGGATACCCGCTCTGAGTATCAGGTGGTGACTCCCCCCGGCATCCGGGCAGCTTCCGAGGGCTTCGGGTTGGTGAATATGGCGACTATTGGCAGGCGCGAGGAATTCGATCGCGTGCGTCCAACTAAGTCGTCTGAGTTGCTGAAGCCGATGGTGGAGCCTCCCGAGGTGATTTCGGTGGAAATGACGGCAGAGGAGCAGGATGTTTATGCTCTGATGGGTGTTTCTCCCTTGGTGCTTACGGATCGTGGGCT
>CASBQF010000291.1 GCA_949127775.1 Oscillatoriales cyanobacterium PMM_0080 | reverse complement strand
TCTACAGTATCAAAGCAAATAATCAGATTGGCTAATAGCTGTAAGCGATAACCAAGCTGAAAGCAAGAATATAAGTGCTTGTAGAAATTTCTACGGGCATCGGTTGATACTGGTTGAGACCATCTCTCAACTTATGTATTTGTTAGCAAATGTTAGCAAAAAAGTATCGGTGACATACCCGGCACTCATTTTGTAAACAAATAGAGTGCGGGCTTCCTCTTTCAATGGGAGAGCCTTCTTCGCAGCCCTCTCTAAGCTGGTCTTATCCTCCCTCCGTAGGTTTTACTCACCCGAAGGTGGTACTTACTAGCAAGATAATTACTTATCTTCGAGGCAGACTCCCTGTGTCCCAAGGAATAGAATTGTTGATTTTTTCACCCATCCATCAGCTCTTTTATGGCTGAGCGGGACATTGGGGCGATCGCGTCAGAAACTGATAGGTGGTGTCTAGCCTTTATACAACGGAAAGTTCGCCCACCACGGCTACTCTTGTCATCCCCGCTTAGTTCGACCCTATCATGGATTCGGTATCGCTCAATTTCTTGGCTGCTCGTTTTCATCCCGTCACTCATCCTGTAAACGGATAGACTGCGGGACTTCCCACTCGTATCAGTTAAATATAGAATAGTTAGCGACCCGCGGCTAACCCGCAACGCGAGTTATAGTCGGGGTAGCAAAATCGTGATGGAGGGTAAATCATGAACCTTATTTCCAAGATGCGAGATTTCATAGGCTTCAACAATGAGCCTGAATACGATTACGAGTACGACGAAACCGAAGGCGATCGCTTTCAGAGCTACCAACCACTTGAACCAAACGCCGCTACTGCCGCCGCCGCAGCAGAAGAAGAACGTCGCCAAAATCGCAGAATCCGGGAGCGGTCAGTAGTAGGATCGACAGGTACGGATGTTGTTACACCAACCGGGGGAGTAGGATCAGTAATGAATAACGTGATTGGAATGCCTGGATCTATGAACGGGATTTCGGAAGTAGTAGTGATGGAGCCGCGCACTTTTGAAGAGATGCCGGCAGCAATTCGAGCTCTCAAAGAGCGCAAGTCTGTAGTTTTGAACCTGACGGTGATGGACCCAGACCAAGCCCAAAGAGCTGTTGACTTTGTGGCAGGTGGTACTTACGCCCTTGACGGTCATCAAGAGCGAATTGGCGAAAGTATTTTCTTGTTTACACCTAGCTGCGTGCAGGTGAGAACTCAGTCTGGTGTGGTTCACGAAGTGCCGCCAGCCCAGGGACGCCCCCGCACTGCGGCTGCTCCTGCACCGACAGTCTGGCCCGCAGATCAAGCTCAAGCGGCTCAGTAATCTGTTAACTGTTGACTGTTGACTGTTGGCAGTCAGCAGTCAGCAGTTGGCAGTTGGCAAGGTGCGCATTGCGCACCCTACATATAAAGTGTGTGCGTCCAGTACCGAACTAATAACTAATAACAACTAACCAATAACAACTAACCAATAACAACTAACCAATAACAACTAACCAATAACAACTAACCAATAACAACTAACTAATAACAACTAACCAATAACAACTAACCAATAACTATGATAAAATTTGGTACGATCGGTGGTGGAGTAATGGGAGAAGCTCTTTTATCCCGCTTAATTGCCCAAAAAGTTTATTTACCTTCAGAAATATTGGTGAGCGATCCGCAACTTCAGCGGCGCCAATTTTTGACGGAAACCTACGGAATCGGAACAACAGCGAGCAATCTAGAAGTTGCTGCTGCTACAGAAGTGCTGTTTTTGGCGATTAAACCGCAAATTTTTGAGACGGTAGCTTTGGAATTGGCGGTGGGAGCCGATCGCCAACAGGATCACAATGGAGAAACGGCTGATTCCCAGCCATTAGCGGTGATAGTGTCAATTTTGGCAGGAGTTCCCCTCAGCAAGCTCGAACCGGCGTTCCCGGGGCGGGGAGTGCTGCGGGTGATGCCGAATACTCCGGCGACGGTGGGTGCGGGAATGAGCGCGATCGCCCCAGGAAAACTCGTGCAACCCGCTGATTTAGAATTGGTAAAGCGGATTTTTCAGGCGGTGGGAGAAGTGGTGGAAGTGCCTGAAAGTATGCTGGATGCGGTGACTGGGCTTTCGGGTTCTGGCCCCGGTTATGTGGCAATTTTGGTCGAAGCCTTGACAGATGGCGGAGTTTGTGCTGGTTTGCCACGGGCGATCGCCTCTCAATTAGCCCTACAAACAGTATTTGGTACGGCCAAACTATTACAAGAAACGGGAATGCACCCAGCAGAATTGAAAGATCGAGTTACCAGTCCCGGCGGCACAACGATCGCCGGAATTGCTACATTAGAAAGTAACGGCTTTCGATCGGCTTTGATCGAAGCAGTGAAAGCAGCTTGTTTGCGCTCTCAAGAATTGGGAAAATAACAGCAGAGAATTTACAATGGCTTATAGCGACTTCAAGCTAAAGGAACTTATCAAACAATTTGGCTTAACCATCAACGAAAATCAAGATTTATTTGCCGATATACCAGAAGTAGAATATAGCGAAATCTTGAAAGTCTTTTTGCAAGAGAATTCAGCATTAGCAGTAGACATCAATACCGAAAAAGCTCGTTCCGAACTGATTATCGCACCGATTTTACTGGAAGTTAGGCGACAGTTAAATTATCAAATTGGTTTATTTTCAGGTTCTGAATTTAATATAGATCCTGAAAAAGGATTGAATGGAACCTGCGATTTTCTAATGAGTTTGTCGCCGGAACGACTTTTTATTAGCGCCCCTGTGATTACCCTTGTCGAAGCTAAAAAAGAAGATATTAAGGCTGGTTTCGGGCAGTGTACAGCGGAAATGTTAGCGGCTCAATTATTTAGGGCTTGCTGAATAATCGAGCACATATTGCGTCGCCTAGGTTTCGATGGCGTGATCGAGAATAAAGTGCAAGATAAACAGGTAAAATAGTTAAAAACCCGTGCATCACCCAGTGCGAACGTGTACAAAAAAGCTGAGCTTGCTCCCGCCTCACCCTCCGACTTTAAACTTCCCTCCTGTGGAAAGTTGTCATCCCTCAACCGTTGGGTGAAAATGGCCGAACTAATCCCGTGGTCAGAATTTGAATCAGAATATGCTGAAAACTTCCCCACAGAAAAAGGGGCACCAGCCAAATCGTTTCGGATGGCATTGGGAGCATTAATTATTAAAGAAAAACTCGGAATCAGTGATCGCGAAACGGTAGAACAAATCCGTGAAAACCCCTATCTACAATACTTTATCGGTCAATCAAGCTACAGTAATGAGCTACCATTTGACCCATCTCTATTAGTTCACTTTCGGCAACGAATTAGTGCCAACTTAATTAATAAAGTCAACGAACGCATGATCAAAAAAATGCGCTCTACCACCCCAATCGGACCCGAAAAAAAAAAGGATTCGGACGCCCAAAATGAGTCATCCAATCGTGGCAAACTAATCATAGATGCAACCTGTGCCCCAGCCGACATTACTTATCCGACCGACTTAGGACTATTAAACAAAGCCAGAGTTCATACTGAAAAGATTATAGACATCCTGTATAAACAGATCAAAGATAAAACCAACAAAAAACCAAGAACTTACCGCAATCTAGCAAGAAAAGACTACTTAGCATTAGCCAAGCAAAGACGACCAACTCGCAACAAAAGAAGACAGGCAATTAAAAAACAACTCCAATATATCAAAAGAAACCTAGGTCATATTGAACAACTAATTGAGTCAGGTGCGACCCTAGAAAATCTGAATAAAAAGCAATATAAAACCTTGCTAGTCCTCACAGAAGTCTCTCGCCAACAGCAATTGTTATTGGAGAATAATAATAATAAACAGAGTATTGAGGATAGAATAGTAAGTTTAAGTCAGCCCCACATCCGCCCTATAGTCAGAGGAAAAGCTGGAAAAAGCGTAGAGTTTGGAGCTAAACTATCGGCGAGCTGTTTTGAAGGATATGTATTTTTAGACCGGATGAGCTGGGATAATTATAACGAATCAGGAGATTTAAAAGCACAAGTAGAAGCTTATTATAGCTTCACAGGATATTATCCAGAGTCAGTTCATGCCGATCGCATTTACCGTACAAGAGAAAACCGAGCTTGGTGTAAAGAAAAAGGCATTAGAATCAGTGGACCACCCCTAGGAAGACCTCCAGCAAATGTGGGTAAAGAAAAAAAGAAGCAAGCTAAGGAAGATGAGAAGACTCGTCAGGCAATTGAGGGGAAATTTGGGCAAGGAAAACGAAGGTTTAGCCTGAATCTGGTAATGACAAAACTTGAGAATACATCTCGTACAGCTATTGCTATCACTTTTTTAGTAATGAACCTTTCTACCTGGTGGCGCCGGGTTTTTTGTGTGTTTTTATGGGGTTTGGGGAAAACAATTCCTGTTTTGGGATTTCAAATAATCTGCACTTATATTTCACTCAATTGGGAGACAGGAAAACTCATGTCTAACTCTGGTTGAATAATCGATCACTCCCGATCGCCAAAAAGCGATCAATTATTCAGCAAGCCCT
>CASBQF010000290.1 GCA_949127775.1 Oscillatoriales cyanobacterium PMM_0080 | reverse complement strand
TTCTTTTTTGGGCGAAATAGGCATCTTAGAATGGCGAGAAAAAAGTAAACGCTATAAATTCGCGGATATTTATGTGTATGGTTTTAAGATGGATCGTAGAGGCGCAGTATAGGAATTTGTTGTTGGCACTTGACCAAATCCTGAAATTGGAGCTTTCCTATACTTGCATTAATTTTGGGAACTGGTATCCCTATCAAGCATCCTGCGTAACTTCCTCCACCGATAAACCCAACGCCTCCGCCACCTGTTCGGTACTCAAACCCATTCCTAACAACCGGGGAATTGCAGCCCTTCTTGCCTGAAATTCAGCTTGTCGCGCCTGTTCAGCACTCTCGGCTATTTCCCGTTGTTGTTCCCCCCGCAATCTCTCCAATTCGGCTCTTTCATCACCAATCAATAGCAAATTACCTTCCTCGTCCCACCAGCGCAGCCACAACATGGTTTGATTCTGATAACTTCCTTGCCAAAGTCCTAATTCTACGCCTAAAAGTACGATCGCCAAATGACCCCGCTCGTTAAGTTCTAACAGCCGATAATACCCGTCAATCAACCGATAAACTTCTAACCCGCCGCTGTTAATTTCGTAGATGCCATAATAGGGAATTCGCATCACCTGTTCGTAAACCCAAAACTTTCCGGGTTTGGTTACTATCCCTTCATTAGTCCGCGACAAAGGAGTGCGATCGCGCTCTTCATCACCGTTTCCGCTAGCAAATTCCAACGCAATTAACGGTGCTATGTGTTCCCGCCACAACACGTAGGAACGGCGAATTTGACCGTCTAAATTAGGCGGGACATTGGGAACATAAAACCAATCAGGAGCTTCTGCACCTTTTTCTGCTGGATCGGTTTCTCGCCAGTAAATACCGCAGTCTTGACCGATCGCATATTGGCCATCAGGATGCCGCTCCTGCAAAATCGGGCCGATCGAATCTGTTAAAATTAAACTCTGCGGATGCTCCTGAAAATTTTTCACAAAAGTACCATCTGACTCTGGTAATTGTGTGTGATCGGGAAAAGCAGGAGGTAGAACAATGCGATCGACGCTTTGGGTCATAATTCCCTCCGATATCTTGCTTAATTCATAATATCATGTCTTAGGTTTGTAGTGAGGACTTCAGTCCGCTGAAATTGATGCGGACTGAAGTCCTTACTACAAACCTGATAATCGTTATTTTTTCTGATGCTATCTAATCGGTAATTCGGAATAAAACAAGAATTTTTGAGTTAAAAGTATCACATTATTAACTCAAAATCCTGGGGCGGACACTCTTGATACCGCCCCTAGAAATGTCCTTAAGGTTTCGGTAGCGCACCTTTGGGACTAGGAGAAACGGCCGATTCTGGGCTAGGAGAAGCATCAGATTCGGGACTTGCCTCCGTCGCAGGAGAAGGCGAAGGAGTACCAGTAGCTAACTGATTAATTTGATCTTTATAGTTAGGAGGAGCTAACTCAGTAGCTTTATCAAACAGTGTTTTTGCTTCGTCTGTTTTGCCCTGTTCCTTGAGGACGATCGCATGAGCTAACGTTGGACGAAAATCTTTCGGATTCGCTTTAGCCGATTCGTCGTAAATCGCGATCGCCTCTGGGTAACGTTTCTGCACAGCATAAACCTGTCCTAAAATCAACTGCACCGAAGTTACATCAACAGTCCCCGGTTTCGTCTGATTTGCACCGGGAGCAGCCTTCAGCGTATCTTGCAACAGTCCGATCGCAGCTTCCGGCCGTTTCTGCACCAAGAGCAGATTCACCAACCCCTGCAAAGCCTTAATTTCACCAGGCTTAGACGCTAAAATTGCTCGGTAAGCCTGAGCAGCCCCTTCGCGATCGTTCGTCCGTTCCTTCGCCTGAGCCAGCAAAATCCCGTATTCAGTAGTTTCAGGATTCAGCGCAGCCAACTTTTCCAAAGGTGCGATCGCATCCTTAATGCTTCCCACTCCTTGTCCGATCAACTCCAGCCGCACCTGCAAAAGTCCCCGTAGAGCCGTTACATTATCAGCTTCCCGCTGCAAAACCAATTCGTACCCCTTAGCCTGAGCTTGCAGCAACTCTGATTGCTTATCCGCCGACTGCGCCGTCTGAGTAGGCGTTGGAGTCGATCGACTTTGCGCTTGACTGGCCTTGAGAATACTGTCCAAAATTGGAACCAGAGAAAATCCCAAAAAAGCGATGAGCGAAAGCACCACCGCCACAGTAATCAACCCGCGACGCTTGTTTGCTTTTTCCATAATTCAACTATCCCAACTTAAAATCTACTATTTTCTTAGAAATTAACGCATTGCCCGGGGGCGTCTACCACTTAACTAGATCCATGCAACCATAAAAGTTCTTAACTTCAAAGTCCCAATTGACAAACCAGTCTTTTAGTTGCAGCTAATATGGTAACAGACCCACAACTCCACGCTAGCCAAATAATTTTGGTCACTGATGCCCACAGCCCCAGGGAGTGCGGTATCTGTCCAATTTAGTTTGGTCAAGCTAAAAATTACCAAAAAGATGGCGGATCGGCCCATTAGGTAATTGGATTAAGTAAAATAGGCAGGCTGAACATCCTAAATGCTACTAGCCAGCAACGCCAGCTTTTGCGCGATATCGACACCAGCCTTAGATTCAAAAACTCTCAAAATCCTTGCCAGCAAAGATGAGAGCAGTCAGAGAGTCCAAGCGCACTCGTAGCGTTGAAAGTTGACGTTGATGGGTCAAAATCAAACTTTCCGGCGCAAGCCTGCTTGTCTGGTGCTAGTAGTTTTTAAAGCAGTTTCTTCAGTTTATTCCTAATTTCCCTTAAGGGATGTGTCTCCGCTGCAAGGAGTTTTTATGAACCCCTCTCCTAACCGGTCTTCCAAATCGTCCAAGTCTACTTCAGTTCCCAAGGATCAGGCAACCGAGCCCGCAGTTACAGCCCCCGTGTCCGAGATACTAGACGAAAGTCCCGTGCCTTCGGCGTCGGCTGCACCTGTTGATCCCGATCGACCACCAGCGCCCGAGACACTAGACGAAAGTCCCGTGTCTTCGGTATCGGCTGCACCTGTCGATCCCGATCGACCACCAGCGCCAAAGGACTCGCTGCAACGACCACGCTACAGCTCTGTCCCCGACAAAAACAAAACAAAGCCAAAAGACCTGCCCAGCGATGCTCCTGCACTCTCAGAGCCAGCAGCGCCTGTGGCATCTAAGAATATTCCAGTGCTCCCAGTTGCCGAGCCTGCGACGAATGAAAGTCAGCTCGCCTTGGACATATCCTCCGTGATGCGCCAACATCCGATCCCCCCCCCCAGCGAGCCCAGACAGTACCGAGCTGTTGGTTTGGTGCGGGGTCGCTACACGCAATCTGAAGAGCAATTCACCCGGGGTATGCTGATAGCTGCCGACGGCACTGCCATCGACGCAGTTTTGCTCGGTAGAGTTATGAGTTTAGTCAAAAATCATCTGGATTTGGAACAAGAACACCTGTGGGTGGTATATCCCCGAACCAGACAAGAAGACGGCAACTTGCACGCTCAGATTATGGGAGTTTGGGAGCCGGAAACGCTCAAGAAACTTGTCGATCCCTCCTCTGACGAGGAAGAAAATGATGAAGCAGGGGAGATCGAGATTAGTGGCGAAGCGTCAACAGCATCTTTGCCGCCCTCGGAACCTGATGTTGAAGATGGCTATTTTTCGATTCGAGGCGAGGTGATTTATCAATCGCAAGATGCAGAAAAATATGTAATCGTCAAAATCAAGCAAGCTCCCCGCAAGAATGACGACAAGATGAAGTTTTTTAAGTTGAAACTCAAGGGGGATTTAGTCACAAAGGCGATCGGGTTTTTTTGGGATTTCCACGTCAAATTGCAAGCTGACAGTCTGATGATTCAGCAGGCTAACAATATTGGCGCCCTACCGATTAAAAAGCGGAAATTCCCCCCCGGCAGCAAGCCGCCTGGTGGCTTTAGAGGAGGGGGAGGAAAGCGTCCCTTTACTCCTAGGCCGCCGATCGGTGATGGGACTCCTGTAGGCCGTCCTACTATCAAGTCGGCATCAGCAGCAGTCACACCGGCTGTTCCCAAGGAACCTCTTCCTAAGCCGGTCAAGAAGTCTAAGCCGATCGAGGAATAGAGCGATTTGAGATTTTAGGTTATGGCGATCGCGAAATAATCTAAAATCGCCCAATCGTAAATCTAGCAGTCCTAGACGCATAAGTATCAAAGAAACCCAGTGTTTTGGCCGTTTTTGCGGGCTGTAACGCGTCTTCTCGCAAAAAAAACCTGGTGGTTGAGCGAAGTGTCGAAACCCTGATTACCCGTGCGTCCAGGACTGTCCAAAATCCTTTATTCAATCCTAACTTGGGCGCCCCACAAATCTTGGGGGAGAAATACTCGATCGACAGATAGAGGAGCAACTGGGGCCGTGAGGGTAAATAAACCCGCTTCAATTTGCTGCTTCAATTCCAAAGCTACTTGTCGGGAGAGAAACATACTTGCTAGGGGGGCCGCCCGCACGGGTTTTCCCTCTATCAAAATGCGACCTGTTTTTAATTGGGCATAACTGACTAAACCGAAGGTAGGACGAACGCGCCGGGGGATAGAGAAATCTACCACTGGCGCTACTATTTTTTTGTCTGATACTGCACAATGCGCCACAACTGTTTCGTTTAAGACTGGAAACGGGATGCCGATTCCCAGCATCAGGGATGGGCCGTAGTTTTTGAAGTAGCAACCTCGTACCCATTTGGAATTCATCTGTTTGGCATCGCCGATGAGTGCGAGGGTGGCGGCTGGGCCGATGGGGGTGCGGTTGGGCTGTCGTTTTTGCACCGGAAAGTGCTGAGTTCCTTCCCAAGTAATGTAGCCCTG
>CASBQF010000289.1 GCA_949127775.1 Oscillatoriales cyanobacterium PMM_0080 | reverse complement strand
TACGGGCATTATCTCAGGTCGAGGTGGGGGCGGGTTTGTGAGATTGTGGATTTTAGGCCATTATGGTTTGTAAAACCCGCCCGTACAAGAATTACGATCGCCCTAAGTTTTTGGATATATAATATAAAGATTTTATAGATTCTATGAATAACGACACAAATTTCAACACAACCCACGAACACGAGATTTTTGGCGATCGCGATTTGCCATCTTGGTTAACTTCTCAACAAATCAGCCTCGCTTGTACTACTTATCAAACTAGCAGGTTAATGTTAATCGGTGCTGTGCCAGAAACAAACAGAATCTCGGCTTTTTGGCGAATATTCGATCGCGCAATGGGACTTTTCTGCACACCGGAACGCCTTTATTTAAGCTCAAAATATCAACTCTGGCAGTTAGATAACGTGCTGGCGGAGGGTGGACAACATCAAGGTTACGATCGCCTTTACATCCCTCGCATCGCCTACACCACAGGTGATATCGACATTCACGATATCGCTGTCGATAAAAATAACCAAATCATTTTTATTAGCACGTTGTTCAATTGTATCGCTACTTTGAGCGATCGGCACAGTTGCAAACCTCTCTGGAAACCAGGTTTTATCTCACAATACATCAACGAAGACCGCTGTCACCTCAACGGTTTGGCGATGGTGGAAGGAGAGGCGAAATATGTCACGGCGTCAAGTCAGTCGGATGTGGTGGATGGTTGGCGCGATCGCCGAAAAAATGGCGGTATAGTCATTGATGTCGCATCTAATGATATCATCGTCACGGGATTGTCAATGCCGCACTCACCTCGCTGGTATCGAGATAAGTTGTGGTTGTTGAATTCGGGGAGAGGGGAATTGGGTTATGTGGATTTGGAAACGGGGAAGTTTCAGGCGATCGCGTTTTGTCCGGGATATGTCCGAGGACTGGCATTTTGGCAAAATTGGGCAATTGTTGGACTGTCGAAACCGAGGGGAGGTGACAATACTTTTAGCGGTTTAGAATTGGATGAGTTGTTAGTAGCTAAGGATGCTGAGGCTCGCTGTGGTATGATGGTGATTGATTTGACTACTGGTGCGATCGATCATTGGTTGCGGTTTGAAGGGATTGTCACGGAACTTTATGATGTGCAGGTAATTCCGGGAGCGCAAAAGCCGATGGCTTTGGGTTTTCAGACGGATGAAATTGCTCAGTTAATTACTTTGGAACTTTAACCGCTGATGTGGGCAGATAGACGCTGATGGACGCAGATTAAGATACCGTTTGTTTTGTTACCTCGACATAAATATGTTCTAACCGCACCGGATACCGCGCAATTGAGTCAATGGAAATCCCATCAAACCGCAAAATAATCTCTTTTAATTCTAAGGCTTCGGGCAACCAAAATGCTAAATCGCTACCGTAACGACGGGGAATAAAATTGTATTTTTCGCCGCGGGCGATGACTTCAGCTTCTTCGGAGGTTTTGACAACAATAATCTCTTGAGCTGGAATCAGTTTTCGCAACTCTTCCAAACTACCTTCTGCGACAATACTCCCACTCTTTAAAATCCCAATTCTCTGACAAAGACGTTCTGCTTCATCCAACAAATGGGTTGTCAGCAAAATTGTAATTCCCTGAGATTGCAATTGCTGAATTAAGTCCCAAATTTCATAGCGCGCCTCAATATCCAAACCCGTTGTCGGTTCGTCTAAAATTACTAATTTAGGTTTGTGCACCAAAGCTACAGCAATATTCAATCGGCGCTGCATTCCCCCGCTCAAAGTTTCTACGGGACTCTTAGCTCTATCTGTTAAATTTACTGCTTTTAAACATTGCTCTACTTGATAGCGGCGCTGTTTTTTATCTAAACCATAAATTTGCGCAAAAAAGTTGAGATTTTCTTCACAACTTAGGCTTTTGTAAAGCAGATTTTCTTGGGGAGCTACACCGATTAAGGGTTTTGTTGAGTCGGATACTGGTTCGCCATTGATGGAAACTTTGCCGCTGTCAGCATTTAGTAAATTGCATAAAATATTGATCGTGGTAGTTTTGCCGGCACCGTTTTGTCCGAGTAAACCGTAAATTTCTCCAGCTTGAATGTGCAGTGTTAAATCTTTCAGCACTGAACGTTCGCCATAGGACTTATTTAGCTTTTGTATTTGCAGCACTACTTGAATTCTCCGTGTTTTTTGTATAATAGGAGTTGGATAATTTACGCTTTTTTGGATTTTTTTAACCGCAGAGAGCGCAGAGGGCGCAGAGGAGAGTGATAAATATTTTTTGGATAGTGAGGTTGTTCTAAAGTCTTCTTTCTACTCTCAACATTCTGCGGTAAGAAAGCCATCCACCTACAATCATTGCTATAGAAAATATGAATAGAAACCAGAAGTGTTCGGAAATATCGTCGAAGCTTTTACCGTTAGCTGAAACTTGGATTAGGGCTTCATTCATGTGATAAATCGGATTGTATTTGGCAAGTTCGAGCAGGTTTTTGGGAAACAGGGCTGTTGGCAAAAATGCACCGCCTAAAATTAATAATGGTACTCCGAAAGCTGCGACTAGGGAGTTGACATCTTCTGTACGCCTTGCGAATTGTGTACCGAGAATAAAGCCTACACCTACATAGGATATAATGCTGAGGAGAATAATTGTAATTCCTAGCAGGACAGAGCCTTGGAATTGTGCTCCAAAAAAAGAGGCGATCGTGTATACTAAGATTACTTGACCGATGCCGATCGCACTGTGAGCCAGAAATATTCCTAAAAAGTAGGAAGTGCCACTTAGGGGAGAAATAAATAAGCGTTTGAGTGTGTGTTGTTCTCGCTCTGCTACGACTGTGGCGACACTCCCGCCGAGACAGCTAAAAAATAAGGCGGCTCCGACTAAACTTGCAGGTGCGGCATTCTCAAAGGCTTTTGCCGTTGTTAGGTTAGCGCGTTCTTGTAAAATCGCTCCGTTGATTAGTAAGATAGAAAGTGGAAAAATACTCCACAAGATTAAGCTGCGTTTTCGCCGGAAGAGTTCAATTAAAATGCGCTGGGCTACGGCTAGGGTTTCATACCAGTATTTCATATTAATTTGGGTAAAACTCACATCAATTGATATTATTTATACCAGGGCACATCATATCATAAAAAGTTCAATAAGTTTAACTCTCAATTAAAAAAATATATTTTGACTGGTTTTCGGGTTTTAGGGGGATGGTTTTAATCTGTCGGTGTCTGTCGCCACGGATACTTTTAACCTTCACTTAATCACAAAACTCGTACCTCTATAACATCCTTGAAAAGAACTTAAACTTGTTTGACTTATTTGTTCTAATTTGGTGACAATTGATGAGCTATTGCTACTATCGGTAGTGGAATCCCACTGGTACATGAAGTTACCTTCGCCGAGGCGGTTTCCCATTTCTTGGTTATATTCTGCGATGGGAATTCCACTAACTCCAGAAATAGTTTGCTTTTCGTATCCGTTAATAATGATTTTTTCGATGACAGCGCCCGGTTCTATGGTGACGTTCCAGTTAATGGGTGCGTAGGCTGAAAGTGCGAGAATTATTGGTTTGTCTTTGCGTTGTATTTTGACTTCAATTGTATTTTTGGATGGATTTCCATTGTCCTGGGGCGATGTAGCTTCGTAAGCGGCTATTAAGTGTAGTTCTTTGTTTCCTGTTAAGGAACCGACATGGGATGAAAGTTTGTAGGAATTACCAAGATAGCAGTTAGCTTCAAAATTCACGGGGGAAGTTGGATCTGTTTTTTGGGCGAGTTTCTGCTGCGCCGTCGGTACTATCCACATTCCTGTTCCTACTCCCAGAGCACCAATTAAGGTTGCTATGATACTGACGGGAATTAGATTTATGAAGTGACGAAAATAGTCGGATTTGGTGGTTTTCGCTAGCTTTTGTTGCCAAGTCTCGCCAAATTTACGATCGCCTTTTGTGTTACGATCGAGACAAGTCAATAAGACTAAACTTTCTGGTTGTTCTAGTAGATTTTGAATTTCTGTGCCTTCGCCAATGTAGAGGTTTCTACTGTGTCTGTCCAAAAGTAGCGAATGTCGATCGCCCTCGCCGAGATTGTACTCTTGTAGGGTAGGCTGAACTAAATCGTGTTGCAAAAACACTAGCCAAGCCATGTTATTGCCAGTCGAGATTGTTTTGCCGTCGCTGGAAACAAGTTGGTCGATATCAGGTTCCCACTGCCAAGCTACCCAGCGACTGTCTCCTCGATAGCCGAGGGATTTTTCGAGTTCTGGATGAGCGGTTATTTCTAAGCGTTGAACTAAGTTTGACACTCTTATGTGCTCCTCAAGTGCGTTAGCGAAGCCCTCGAAGAGGATCGCCACTTCAGTGTAAGCTGTTCGACATTCAAACTGCACTATTTGTCGCTCAGACCTGATACTGTAAAGGGTTCAAGCAAGAAATTTAAATGACTAACAGCTTATTAGTATAACTCCAAACAGCGACAGTTCAAAAAGTACCAGTGCTATTACCAGTTCCACTCTTGGCAAAAAATTTGTTGTTGGGATTGTGAAGCACAAGAGCAGCTCAATCTTGCAGTCAACTTTGATGAAATTCTTGTGGGTGGGCTTTCGTAGCCCGCCCAAAAATACAATTTAGATGCCCAACAGCTTATGCGCCTAAGTTCCGGGATTGAGATTGTTGGGATTGGTATTCGGCGAAGTTCCGGGATTGAGATTGTTGGGATTGGTATTCGGGGAAGTTCCGGGATTGAGATTGTTGGGATTGGTATTCGGGGAAGTTCCGGGATTGAGATTGTTGGGATTGGTATTCGGCGCAGTTCCGGGATTGAGATTGTTGGGATTGGTATTCGGCGCAGTTTCGGGATTGGGATTGTTGGGATTGTTGGGATTTGCCGTGCCCGGAGGAGTCGTTATCGGGGAGCCGGCAGCATCTCTGGTGACGCTGTTGGGGCTCCGAGGAGCATTGGGATTGCCTGCATTCGGGTTGGGAGGAGCAGGAGGATTGCCGGGGGCCGGAGCAGTCTTTTGGGGAGTGGCGTTGGTGCCACACAGGCTGACTAAATCAAAGGTTGTGCCACCTGGGGTTCGTAGGAAGCAAACTGGCTCGTCTATTCGGGGGTTTGAGGCTCTGGGAAAGTCGGATGTTCCTGGCATGGGACGGCTTAAGGCGGCTTCAGCCATCAGTGGGATGAAGGCGGCCGATAAAGCGGCGATTGTCCGCAATATTCTCATCAGCGTTTCCTCAAATATTGAACTGTGCTTGCTCCAGTATTGCCCAGAAATTACCAAGTGTCTTCATCCCAAAAGCCGATCGATCTTTTTGACCACTGATTCTACTACATTGTCGCTGGCTGCAACATTTCGCGCACGGAAAAAGTACAGGTTGAAAAAGCCGAGAGCGCCACAGTCGCATCCTCTGACAAAATCATTTGACTGTCGTACCCGTCGTCTGAGGGTTCTCGGAATACGTGAAGTTGGCGTTTGTTGATATCTAGCACCCAAAAATCGTCAATGTGCGATCGAGCATATACTTGTCCTTGAATCTCGCAGTCATTATTGTCGGCTATTTCGATCAGCAGATATATTTCTGAGGCGATCGGATGGCGATCGACATAGCGTAGCACGTCTGGTATCACAATGGCGATCGACGGTTTTGGTGCAGCATCACCTAACTGAATTGGTAGCTCTGTCCGCACCAAAACCTCATCTCCTAACAGCTTTTTCAGCAATTTCTGAATAAGTACGATCGATGTGGCATACCCGGTTTCCTGTATTTTCATTTTTTTTGACAATCACTCCTGCAACTAATTTTACTTGTTTTGGTTATTGGTTATTGGTTATTGGTTATTGGTTATTGGTCAATACGGTTTACTTAACACTATTTATGACCCGGAGATCCCCCTCGCATCCCCCTTAGGAAGGGGGACTTTGAGAAGATTCTTGTCCCCCCCTTATTAAGGGGTGTGCCAGGGAGATCGAGATATATGCAGCCTCATAAAAAACTGGCATAATACCTAAAAACTAACTAATAACAACCAACCAATAACAACTAACTTGCTTTAATATCGAATTCGCGGGTCAATATAAGCGTTTAAAATATCAATTGCAATACTAGCTATCACGACAATTCCCGCAAAAAACACCACAATACCTTGAACAGTGGGATAATCTCGCAAGCTAATCGCTTCGTAAAGGCGATTTGCCAGCCCCGGCCAAGAAAAAGTAACCTCGGTTAAAATAGCACCGCCCAAGAGTGCAGCAAAAGTTAATCCTAAGACAGTAATCACCGGAATCATTGCATTTTTGAGAGCGTGAGCCCATAATATCTGCAATTCTGGAATTCCGCGAGCTCGGGCTGCTTCGACATAATCTGCTTGCAAAGTTTGCTTGAGATTCACCCTCACAATTCGCTCAAAAATGCCACTCAACAGAATACCCAGCGTCAAACTAGGGAGTGCCAAATAATGCAAACTTGTCAGAAACTGACCCGGGTTAGCACTTAGGAGACTGTCTACAGTGTACAGTCCCGTGTAGCCTTCGGGGGCTGGAAATGTCACCGGAAACCGTGTTCCCAAGGGAAACCAGCCTAACTGCACCGAGAAAATCAATTGCAAAACCATGCCGGCCCAAAAAGCCGGCAATGAGTAAGTGATAATGCCAAACAAGCGGCCAGCAGCATCAAAAATAGTGTTGGGGCGGGATGCTGCTAGGGAACCGATACTGATGCCGACAATTAAAGCTATGGCCATGCTACAAAATGCTAATTCGACTGTAGCGGGAAAATAGTCTCCGATAATTTGCCAGACGGTTTGTCCGCGAGTGGTGATGGAGGTTCCTAAGTCGAAGCCCAATAAGTCTTTCATGTATTTGAGATATTGCTCCCACAGGGGTGCATCGAGGCCGAGTTGGGTTCGCATTGCTGCTTTGGCTGCTGCGGGAGCTCGCGAGCCAAGAATGGCATCTATGGGGTCGCCCGGAGTCGCTCGTAGCAACAAAAACACGGCTGTGGTGATTGTCCATAACATCAGCGGTGCGAGGAGTAAACGGACAAAAATATAAGATTGCAGGGCTTTTGAACGAGACATAGGAATTGGGAATTGGGAATTGGGAATTGGGAATTGGGAATTGGGAATTGGGAATAGACAGGTGAGTTGATTTTAGCCAACAGTCTCTTATATCAATTCCGGCTGTGCCGGAATGACAAGCGAGGAGACGGCAGTGCCGTGTCCCTACAATTAATCGGACGTAGGGACACGGCACTGCCGTCTCCTAATTTCAGTTACTAATAATTCTGATGCTACCTGAAACGATATTACCAGCAATTCCCAATTTCCCTATTCACCCAACAGCGATTCAAATGCAGCTTGCAAAGACTTGATATCGCCTACTCTGGCTACTAACAAGTTTTCGTTGCCGGCATCCTGCAACCTGTGCTTCCAATATTGGATGCTATCAGAGTTGTTCATCCAGAAACTAATCACGGTGTCTACGACTCGATCGACATCCCAGCCGCGATGAGGAGAAATTATCTCCACGGATGCCACAAATCCATCGAGAGTACACTTCCGGTTTCCCAAGTATTCTACACCGGACGGCTCCTGTTGTTGCAGCAATTGCTGCTGTTGGTTGAAAAACGATATGGTTGGAGATACGCCCAGGATTTCAAATGTATAGCTCATGTCATCCTCCCGAAGTATTATTTT
>CASBQF010000288.1 GCA_949127775.1 Oscillatoriales cyanobacterium PMM_0080 | reverse complement strand
TCAAGTTTCCAGCCTCAACTCAAGTGTCAACAGTCAGAATAACTTTTTTTCGTGACTTTTGAATTGAATCCTTGACTTAAAATTTACAATTTCACCTCAGCATCTAGGCGACCGATCGCCATTGAGATTAGTTCCTCAACTCCACTAACTGGGAAAATCTCAGTTTTCAGGGCGCTAGCGAGCTCAATCAGGGTCATGTCATCCAAAAAACGCGGTTCTCCTTGTTTTAGCATGACTGAGGGCAGTAAGATGCCATCTCCCAAGTCTAGTCCCTGCAAAGCTTCGAGCAAGTCTTGGCCAGTCAGCAAACCAGTGACAGTAATGTTTTGTCCCCAATAGCGACTGGACAATGCTACCATCTTAACTTCTAAGCCGGGGATTTGATTGAGTTGATGTGCGATCGGCTCAAAAGCTTTTTCCACAGCATTTCCCACCACCCAAATCAATTTTCTCTTCGACTCAACTTGCAGCGGTTGCAGTTTAGCAAAAGCCGTTTCAAACTGTTGAATAAATTGGCGAATCGAACCCACACCGTTACCAATCTGGGGATAATCTTCGTAATCCGCAGCCTGTGGCAAATCCAAACCCGCAATTAAAAACCACTCATCAGCCAGCCAAATACAGCGAGATTTTGAACTCTTTCTCTTACCTTTCCCTTGACTCAAAACCTCTTGAATTTTCTGGACTTGCGCGATGACTTCCTGCGCTTTTTCCGGGGTAACTGCGCTCAATTCATCTTCGGCTGGACGAAAGCGAGTCAAACCCACCGGCACCACAGCCACCGAAGCCACAGCCGGGATATTTCCCGTATGAAACTTAGCCAAATCCAGCAAAGTGCGTTCCAAATGTTCGCCATCATTAATCCCAGGACAAACCACAACCTGAGCGTGAATTTGCAAACGGCGTTCTTGAAACCATTTGATTTGTTCTAAAATCTTGCCAGCCCGGAGATTTTTCAGCAACCGAATTCGCACATCCGGTTCCGTAGCGTGCACAGAAACATAGAGAGGTGAAAGCCGCATTTGTTCGATGCGGTTCCATTCTTTTTCAGTTAGATTGGTCAGAGTTAGATAGCTACCATAAAGAAAGCTGAGGCGGTAGTCATCATCCTTGAGATAGAGAGTTTCGCGCTTTCCCGGAGGCTGCTGATCGATAAAGCAAAAAGGACAGCGATTATTGCACTGAATTAGTCCATCAAAAAGCGCTGTTTCAAATTCCACGCCCAAGTCTTCGTCATACTCTTTTTCTATTTCTAACTTGTGAGTTTTGCCTTTAGCATCTAAAACTTCTAGTTCGAGAAATTCATCGGCGCACAGAAATTGATAGTCGATCAAGTCGCGGGGTTTTTGACCGTTGATGGCGACGATTGAGTCTCCGGCATCAAATCCCATTTCGGCGCAGATGCTGTCGGGGATAACTTTTGTAATTAGGGCTGGTCTGGTTGATGAGTCGCTCATACGTTTAGGATTAATTGATGGTTTGATAAATTTCTTTGACAATTTTTTATATATTAGGACTTACGCACGAGTGGCGAGAAACCGGGTTTTTACCCAAATACTTGATTGAGACCTTTATCTCGGTTAAAAACCCGGTTTCTTTGTTTGGAGTGGGCCCAATATATTTGAATATCTAAATATCCTTCAAACTCTTGCTTACTATAACGGGGTTTAAGAGTAGTCATCGCCCTGTCCTGTGGTAGTACACTTAATTATACACTTTTAACTTTCCGACGATGCTTACATTTTTACAAAATCAAGTGAATTGGCTTTAACAGAATAAACTTGTGCTGTTACCGAACATACAGCATTATATTTTTTCCATACACTGCCCTGCAATCTGCACATTAAAAGTTATTCCCGATCGCATTGGCTGCCATCCGAGTTGCATTGCTTGCTGAATCCATTGCGTTACATCGGAGGGTGTTACTGGTTTCACTTCTTGTTTTCTTACCAAACCTTGAGGATGGGGTCGATCGGTGATAATAACTAAAACGGAACCCGGTTTTGCGACACGAGCGACTGCAACATGACGATTTCCGCCATGAAAGCATTCTTGTGTATAAGTAGGTTGTCTGCGGATGAGCCAGAGGAAAGGCTCCCCATCAACAATTATTTTTCTTGTTCCTTTTTTTGGTATTGACATAGTTTGCTTTAACCCAGCCTACTCATAGGATTATAACGAAAAGACTCAAGCATCTGTTTCTTCAGAAGTTGTGCTCAACCCTCCCAGAGTTGAGAAAGGGGTAATGTTTCTCCAGTCATTGCTTGCTGCCAAGATTGGCGAAAGCTGAGGCGTGAAAAATCTGTATCTTCCTCTGTTGTTGCAGCTTGAGTTTCCAGAGAATGAGTGCGTTGAATAATAGCGGATAGTGTTTTAAGTAGTTCAAGTTGTTCTGCCAATGACAGTGACTGGGCAATATCGATCGCTTGTTGAAGTTGTGTAGTCATAGTGAATCCTCCTTGTTTTATTTTACATTAATTTCCCATGAATGTTTTTCGATTAATCTGCCCACAATCGCGGTAGCCATTGCTCTACCGCCATTGTCGGAAATCCCAACCGAACGGCTCCTTTCGGAGAATCTGCGACTAGCAAACCCTGTTCGATTAAACGTTTCAGCACCGATCGCGCTTGTCTTTCCCGATACCCCGATATCGCTGCTGCATTCCCTCGCGCAATTTCTCCTTCCAAAAAAGCTGCTTTCAGTAACGCAAAACTTCCTGGTAAGAGCGATCGCTGTTGTATTGCGATCGCCACATTCGCTTCAATTCGATTTAAAAGTTGCGTCGGTTCCAGAATATCTATCATAAAATCAATCTGGTCGATGCAAGTTTCTAGAAAAAACTCGCAAAACTTTACTAATCCCGCCATTGTGAGATTACCTCGACCATCATAATCATTCTGCCGTTGCCGATCGGCTTGTGCTAGCAGTGATCGATAGTCCTGCCTTTTCCGCGCCAATCCTCGCGAGACTGACCACAGGCTATTTCCAATTCCGATGCGTTGAAAATAAGCATGGGAAAATAGTCGCACAACTCGCCCATTCCCATCTAAAAATGGATGAATCCAGACAAATCGATGATGGGCGGCCGCAGCAGCAAGGACTTGCTCGACCTTTGAGAGTCGATCGGGACGATAGACTCGGCTAAAGCGATCGATAAACGCGGGTAAAGCATCGGGTGGAGGGGGGATATGACTGCCAATTTGCACGTTCGTCGCACGCCATTCTCCGGGCCTAACTGCGACATCTCCAAGCTGCCACAAGGCGAACGGCAGGCGCTGATAAAATTCGCGATGCAGTTGTTGAATGAATTCCGGGCTGACAACATCCAGCGTTTGCCAACTTGGATCGAGATCTAACAGCGTCTGAACTTCGATGTGAGCTTTGGCTTCAAGCTGCAAGTTACGCTGTTCTGGATCGCTAGAAAAGTCTTCTGTTAGAGCGCGTTCGATATCAATTGGTCGGGTACGATGACCTTCAATCAGGTTGCTGTAGTAGCAATTCATCGATCGCACTAAAGCACCGAGCGATCGCAATACGATCGGATGCAATCCGCGAGTCAACTGCCCCGCTTTCGATGTCAGTGAAACTGCTAAGTCTTCTAAATGTCGAGTCTGCTGAGGGTGAACGGGTTCGAGCAGACTGGATTCGTAATGTCGATAGGGAATCCCTGACTCTGCCATTTTATTGCCGATCTCAAAAGTGACTGAAACAATTTATTATTATAGCTTACAGCTTCTATTTAGCTAGCTTTTTGCCGATCTTTTTGCCGATCTTTGATGGTGACGCATGAAGGCAAGCCAAGAGTACCATAGGATATGACTCAATTCCGAAGTAGTAGACTAAAGGCTCTGTAAAAATCAATAACCATGAGTGATAGACCAGACATATCAGCACATTTGAGGAGACAAGTTTTAGTTGAAGCAGGACATAGATGTGCAATTCCATCCTGCCGACAAACCCCTGTAGAACTAATTATTCCTTGGGCAAAGTGTCAAAAGCACGAGTTTGAGAATCTTATTGCGCTATGCCCAACTTGCCATACAAGATTTGACAGAGGGGATATAGACAAAAAATCCATGGAAATGTACAAGCAGAGCCTTTCTGTGTTGAACAGTAGATATGGTGAATATGAACAAAGAGTTTTGCAGCATTTTGTCGATGACTCTGAAGCCGAGTGTATCAATCTCCCTTTTGGACAAAATACAGAAATCTTGTTGATGTACCTACTTCGAGATGGGTTACTAATTGCTTTACCTGACAAAAGACCAATTCAAATGTCATCCAGAGGGCGTGAATATATGTGGTACGAATTGACAAATAAAGGGAAACTTTTTATTTCTCAGTGGAAATCTGCGGAAAATATTGAGTAGCCAGCCAGCTAACAATCCCGTTGCACACCGACCGTATAGAGTTGGTTGATCGATATTGAATCTTGTCTAAGATGTGAAGCGGTAATCCAGTGATGTCCGACAATCTCTTGCTGAGAGTGGATTTACCGCCTCCAGTGTTGCCAAATACTGCTACTTTTTTCATAGCTACTGCACGCGATTTTTAGTTTAAGTTTATACCGCCGACTGTGCCAGCAAGTATTTAGCCCGATCGACCTCATGCCCACTTCCTTCTACAATTAGCAAAACACTACCCTGAGAAATCTGCCGCTGATAGGTTTTAGCTTGTTCCGAAGTCAGTCCCAACCCAATCAAAGCCCCCGCCAATCCCCCCGCAGCCGTGCAAATTCCGCCACTCAACAGCGTAAAGCCGATCGCCCCAGACACCAATACTTGACCCACACCGGGAAGCGCCAAGAGTCCCATTCCCAATATCAGCCCAGTCGCACCCCCAACCAAATTACCCAAGAGCATTCCTTTTTTTAGCCCAGTTGCAGTACCTGCGATCGCTCCAAACGAGTCCGAGGGAAGATTTAAAGAATTTTGCTGTTCCTGAGAGCCTTGCCCCAGCAAGAACACCTGAGCTAGTGGAAAGCCTGCAAACACGAGACAATCCAAAGCTTGTCCCGCATCTTCACGGCTAGAAAAGGTTCCGAGGACTTGTCGCTGCTTGGTCAAAATCGTATTAAACATAGCTTTTTCTGATAATTTCATTATTTTCTGTATCTTTAACTACTATTTTACATATTTTTTTGAGAAAGCAAGGGTAAAAACTCTGATTGTCAGCAAAAATTGACAAAAAAGCGTCCGCAGGTTGAAGTTACCAGCGGACTCGCTTTTATGAACAGGCAAGATGCCTGTTCCACAAAGAGTGAATTGTCTTGTGGAACAGGCTCTTATAGCCTGTTGCTGACAATGATGCCTGTTCCACAAAGAGTGAATTGTCTTGTGGAACAGGCATCTTGCCTGTTGCTGACAATGATGCCTGTTCCACAAAGAGTGAATTGTCTTGTGGAACAGGCATCTTGCCTGTTGCAAATCATACTAACGGCGAGGTGCGTACATGATCACCAAAACGCCCAGCAAAGCAATCCATCCTCCGAGAATATCGTATTTATCAGGAGCAATGCGATCGACAATCCAGCCCCACAGAATCGACAGCACAATGAAAACACCGCCATAAGCCGCATAAGCCCTCCCAAAAGTAGCCGGTTGCAACGTTGGTACTACCCCGTAAACCCCCAAAATAACCGTCCCAATCACGGCTAACCAAGGGCTTTTGCCTTCGCGCAACCACAGCCAAAACAAATAGCCGCCACCAAGTTCACAGACTCCAGCTACTACAAAAAGTAACAAAGATTGAATCATTTATTTTTGCGAGAATCGCTCAACGTTGCAGGTTCTTCGATTGTCAAAGCGGCTTCGTTTTCTTCGCCCGTGCGAATGCGAACTGTTCGAGTTACTGGAATCACAAACAATTTACCATCTCCAACCGTTCCTGTTTTGGCCGCTGCCACAATTGTATCGACAACCGCATCGACTATATCATCGTTCACGACAATTTCAATTCGGACTTTGGGCAGAAAGTCAACCGTAAAAGGTTTGCCTTCCATATCTAGCAACCCCAAAAAAGCAAGGGGTCTTCCTTTTTGTCGTCCAAATCCCTTCGCACCGGTGACAGTCATTCCCTGAATGCCGAGTTTGACTAAGGCTTCCTTGACGGAATCCAATTTAGCAGGCTGGATAATTGCAAGAACTAATTGCATAGATTTCAAGTACCTATCAGGATTTAGAGGAAGGGATATTATCGCGCAGTGGATGATTGATATCCGCTGGCAAAAACAGGGGTTTGCCTTTGATTAAGCTGTCTCCAATCAGGTAAGCAAATCCTCCAACAAAGAAGGCGACAGAAATCCCGATCGCAGTTAGAGAATTCGTTTTGGCGCTACCCACTCCAGTCAAACCGTAGTAGAAAATGCCACAAACCATCAGTAAATTCATCACTAAACCCAAAATAGGAATCACCACAGTTTTGATTGGGTTGTGTTCTTCATCTAGCAAATGGTCGAGAGTAGCAACTAACGTCACGCCGCAGGTAATCCCGTACAGCATAAACGTACCGATGTTAGACACTAACGTCACGATGGTCACATTATCGACACTCTGCACCGCATAAGCGCCAATCAAAGCCGAGAGTCCACTCAGAAAGTAAATCCCGATGTGAGGCGTGTTGTAGC
>CASBQF010000287.1 GCA_949127775.1 Oscillatoriales cyanobacterium PMM_0080 | reverse complement strand
TTTCCTGATAGTGTGAAGACTATCACCAATTGGCTAGACGAGATAATTGCTTACTTTGATCATAGAACAACAAGTGGTGTTGTTGAGGGTATTAACAACAAGCTTAAGTTGATAAAACTTTCTGCATATGGCTTTAGAAATTTTGAAAACTACAAAAATAGATGTTTGCTTACTTGGCATTTTAATTGTTAGTTTGGCATACCAAGTAAGGAAGAACCAAAAAGCTTTGGATAGAAAATAGGAGATATCAGAGTGGAGCTAACAGTAGATGAAATAGATGCTTTGAAGGAGCTAATCAATATTGGAGTGGGCAGTGCCGCTGGAATGTTGAACGAAATGATTCAATTTCCCATCCAGTTGCAGATTCCAGATATTGAGCTTTTATCCGCGAAGGAGCTGCGAAGCGAATTAGAAAAACGCTTCGGTATAGAGCCCCTTTCCACCGTGCAGCTCGGCTTTAGTGGCTCATTTAGTGGCAGCGCTCAGCTACTTTTTCCTACCGACAGTGCGGTGAATTTAGTCTCTGTTCTCACTGGCGAAGAAAAAGGAAGTCCAGACCTTGATTCTCTCAAAATTAGTACCATCAGTCAGGTGGGGAATATGGTTGTTAATGGTGTTATGGGTTCCATTAGCAACATTTTAGACCAACCGTTAGACTATGCAGTTCCCTATTACGCAGAGGAAGAGATTGAGGAATTGCTATTAAAGGAAGAGTCTGTGGATTGCGGCAGCGTACTGTTAGTTCCGGCTCACTTTAGTATTGAAGAACTGCAAATTCAAGGAGATATTCTGCTGTGTTTCGATGTGGGTTCTTTTCAGATGCTGCTAAAGGCGATCGCCGCAGCATCTTAAATACCCCAGTCGGGACAAGATTGCAATCACCAACGGGAGTTGGGGGTTGCAAGTGCAGGGGGTTTTCTACAAAGTGCATGAAGCGAAACTATCCCGTAGGGAATCGGCTTCTTCCCTAATAAATTGCATAAAATCAGCTAAAACATGGATACACAAAATCAATCGACAACCTCAGAATCCCCAGATATTGACTCGGATAATCGGGATTTGGTAGAGACGAATGTTGTACAAACTGACGCAAACAAAGCGACAGAGATTATCAACAGCCAGTACAAGCAGCAACTGATTATCGCTCTAGTAGCAGTCAGGGATGGGGACTTTAGCGTTCGTTTACCGGCCGATAACGGCTTGGGTGACATTGCCAAAGTCTTCAATGAAATGGTGAGTGTCAATGAAAAATTTGCTGACGAAGTAGAGCGCGTCAGCCAAGCAGTTGCCGAAGAAGGAAAAGTACCTAAATCAATAGAAATAAAAGAATTTAAAGGTTCTTGGCTTAGCAGTATTGATGCAGTAAATGTGACGCTCAATAGCTTAATTACCCCTACAATAGACATGGCGCGAGTGCTGCACGCTGTAGCTAAAGGTGATTTGTCGGAGAAATTTAGCTTAGAATTTGAAGGCAAACCGATTAAAGGATTATTCCGCCGCATTGGGACTACTCTCAACAAAATGGTAGACCAATTAAATGGTTTTTCGTTAGAAGTAACTCGCGTCGCTCGCGAAGTTGGTAGCGAAGGTCAATTGGGAGCGCAAGCAGAGGTAGAAGGGCAATCTGGTATTTGGAAAGAACTTACTGAAAGCGTGAACTTGATGGCGGCAAATCTCACTAATCAAGTGCGGAATATTACTAAGGTTGCAACTGCGATTAGTGTTGGCGATTTGAACGAGAAAATTACAGTTGAAGCCAAAGGGGAAATATTGCAATTGAAAGATACTCTCAATCAAATGGTTGATAGTCTCAATGATTTTGCAAAAGAGGTGACGCGGGTAGCAAAAGAGGTGGGAACTGAGGGTAAACTTGGCGGTCAAGCACAAGTCCACGGAGTAGCTGGTGTTTGGAAAAATTTAACACAAAATGTTAATTTAATGGCGAGTAATCTTACCAGTCAGGTGCGCAATATTGCTGAAGTTACTACGGCGGTAGCTCAGGGAGATTTGTCTAAGAAAATTACTGTCGAAGCTGAAGGGGAAATTCTGGAACTGAAGAATACGATTAATCAAATGACTGTTCAACTCAATGAGTTTGCTTTAGAAGTGACGCGAGTTGCTAAAGAAGTTGGTGTTGAGGGCAAATTGGGAGGTCAAGCAACAGTTGAGGGTTTGTCGGGGACTTGGCTGAGTTTGGCTGGTAATGTGAATATTATGGCGGCTAATCTTACGGAACAAGTTCGCAATATTGCGGAAGTTTCTACGGCGGTGGCTAAGGGAGATTTGTCTAAGAAAATTACTGTTGAAGTTCAAGGAGAAGTTCTGGAATTGAAGGATACGCTGAATACAATGGTTGACCAGCTTAATACTTTTGCAGATGAAGTAACTGGGCTGGCAAAACAGGTGGTTGCAGGTACATTGGGAGGACAGGCGATAGTTCCTGATATCGGCGGTACTTGGAAAGATTTGACGGATAATGTTAATTTGATGGCGGCTAATTTGACCGCTCAGGTGCAGCAAATTTCCCAAGTTGCGATCGCCGTTAGCAGTGCTTCGGAGGAGTTGATTGGCGAAAGCCAAAATATGGGGGCTGCGGCTGAAGAAACTTCGGCTCAAGCGGGAACGGTATCTGCGGCTGCGGATTTGGTTAATAGCAATACTCAATCGGTGGCTACGGGGATTGAGGAAATGAACGTGAGTATTAAGGAAATTGCTAAGAATGCTTCGGAAGCTGCGACGGTTGCTAATTCGGCGGTGAGGATGGCGGAAACTACGAATCAAACTATTACTAAACTCGGGGTTAGTAGTGCAGAAATTGGTAATGTTGTCAAGGTGATTACTTCGATCGCCCAACAGACTAATTTGCTGGCTCTGAATGCTACAATCGAGGCGGCGCGGGCTGGAGAAGCGGGCAAGGGTTTTGCGGTGGTGGCGAATGAGGTGAAGGAGTTGGCGAAACAAACGGCGGCGGCGACTGAGGATATCAGCAAGAAGGTGGAGGCTATTCAAGCTGATACTAAAAGCTCTGTGCTGGCGATCGGCCAAATTACTTCTATTATCAACCAAATTAGCGATTTTCAAACGACGATCGCCAGTGCAGTCGAGGAACAAACGGCTACAACTACCGAAATTGGGCGCAATGTCAACCAAGTTGCGATCGGTTCCTCGGAAATTGCCCGCAATATTACCAGCGTCGCCGATGCAGCGGGAAGTACCGCCACCAGTGCTAGCAATACTCAAAATTCTGCGATCGAACTATCGAAAACGGCAGCCCAATTGCAACGACTTGTCAATCAGTTTAAGCATTAATTTGGATAATTGGTAATCGGGTAAGGTGCGCAGTGCGCACCCTACATTGGACTTTAAATATGAAGCAAAAGTCAATGAGCAGGATATCTAAATGTTAACCGAGACACGACATAGATTTTATACTCTTGATGAGTACCGACAGCTAGAAACAACTGCTGAATTCAGAAGTGAATATCGCGATGGAGAAATTTTAAAAATGACAGGAGGCACGATTAATCATAACCGGATAACAGGCAATATCTATGCCTTCTTGAAATATGCTTTGCGGGGAAATAATGCCGAAGCATTTATGAACGATTTGCGGTTGTGGATTCCTAGACATCGGCGCGGAACTTACCCAGATGTCATGGTAATTTCTGGACAACCAGTTTTCAGCGAAGGACGCAAAGATGAAATCCTCAATCCTGTACTGATCGTGGAAGTCCTTTCTAACTCTACAGAAGATTTTGACAGAGAAAACAAGTTTCGCTTCTATCGATCGATTCCTGAGTTACGCGAGTATATTTTAGTTGACCAATATGAGTTTTTGGTTGAGCAATATATTAAGAATGAATCAGGACAATGGTTATTTCAGGAGTACGAGGGAGAAACCTCTACAGTTTCCTTTGCTTCTGTGGCAGTACAAATGTCGATGAGCGATATTTATGAGGCGGTTGTATTCGAGATGGAGGAGAGAGAATAAGATCGATAGATTAGCAAAATCACTGCAAAAATACAGCCATGAACACTTACTCTCGCCCAATTTCATTAATTCTAATTGGAGGCTTCTCAGATTCAGAAAGTCAGAAACTGCGCGCAACTTTAAAAGCAGACGAATATGTATTTGCCACAAATACCGATTTATACAATTGTTTAGATATCGCTGAGTGTCACCATCCCAAAGCTGTAATCCTGGACTTTGCAGCGATAGAACACAATTATTTAGTGATTATCCAATTCTTGCAGTTGTTAGAAATACCAACGATTATTCTCAGCGACGACTTAGCAAGAAATATGATTCAGTATTTGTCGCTAGCAGGAATATTCGCAACTCTCAAAAAGACTAACAATGAATTAGAATTGCGGCACACTGTGGCAACTGCGGCCTATCCAAACGGTGGCGGTGCCATTGATTCCCACAGTCAAATTCGGAATTTTAATTTAGGCAAGCTCGAAACAGGAAAACACAACAAATTACAGGATGTTGTCAACCAAGCCATCAGCACAGCAGTTTCTCAGATGAGCGAAATGATCGCTTGTGAGGTAGAATTTGAAATGCCTTCAGCTCAAGCGCTGTCGCCACTATTTTTGCAAAAAAACCTGATTCAAACCTTGGGGGAAAACTTAGTAGCTGTAGCGCAGCTTGATTTTAACGGCAATTTGTCGGGTTCGGCTCAAATGTTGTTTTCCTGTGAGGCGGCTGATGCTCTTGTCTTAGCTCTCAACGGCGGTGGCGATGTCGCCAGCGAGGAATTCAAGCAAGATAAAGCTGACATCATGGGGGAAATTGGTAATTTAGCTATTAGCGGTATTGTTGGCACGTTTAGCAATACATTAAAATACAATCTTGGTTATGTAGTTCCGAACTATATAGAAGGTTCGGCAGAGGAGGTTTTTAGCGCTATGAATTTTAATATGCGATCGACAATTATACTGTTTATTTCTCATTTTAAAATTATTGATGTTGGCGTAGAAGGCGATTTAATTCTGTTTTTTCAAGCTCGCTTACTGCTCGATTTGTTATTTAGAGTCTAAGATAAAATGCCCAAAATTAAGATTTTAGTTGTTGATGATTCGGTAGTGGTGCGCAGATTATTAAGTAACGTACTCGACGGCGATGCAGCACTGGAGGTTGTGGGGACTGCACCCAATGGTAGAATCGCTTTAGCCAAGATTTCTCAGGTGCATCCAGATTTGATTGTGCTGGATGTGGAAATGCCGGAAATGGACGGTTTGGAGACGCTGGCGGCTATCCGAAAACAGGATAGGGATATTCCAGTAATTATGTTTAGCGCACTTACGGAGTTGGGTGCTGTTGCTACTCTGAATGCTCTGTCGCTGGGTGCTACGGATTACGTGACGAAGCCTCACAATATGAAGAGTAAGGAAGCGGCGCTAGAGCACGTGCGCGAGCAATTGATTCCAAAAATTAAGGCTTTTTGTAATGGTGGCAAGAGACCAAAGTTGGGGAACATTAGAGTATCAGAAAAGCATAATATTCCTGCTGCAATATCGCCCGCAAAACCTAGTTTTATCTCGTCTAATTCAGCAGTAAATATTAAGTCGAAAGTCGAAATTGTGGCGATTGGGGTTTCGACGGGAGGGCCAAATGCTTTGGAAACTATTTTGCAGGATTTGTCGGCTAATTTCCCTGTACCAATTGTAATTGTGCAGCATATGCCTCCGGTTTTTACGAAGCGTTTGGCCGATCGACTAACCGAAAAGTGCAAAATTAGAGTGGAGGAAGCTGTGACTGGAGGTATTCTCGAACCGGGAGTGGTTTGGATAGCGCCGGGAGATTATCATATGGTACTGGAAAAACAGGGCTTTGGGGCGCGAATTCGCACGCATCAAGAGGCGCGGGAAAATTCTTGTCGCCCTGCGGTTGATGTGCTGTTTCGATCGACTGCTAAGATTTATGGTGCTGGGGTTTTGGGTGTGGTGTTGACTGGAATGGGGCAGGATGGGCTGCTGGGCTGTCAAAATATTCGGGAGGCTGGGGGGAAGATTATTGTTCAAGATGAGGCTAGCAGCGTAGTCTGGGGGATGCCGGGAAGTGTGGTCAATTCTGGTTTTGCCGATCGAGTGGTATCCTTACAAGACATGGCACGCGAAATTATCGATCGAGTCATTAGTCATTAGTTATTAGTCATTAGTCATTAGCATTTTGTAGGGGCGGGTTTAGCTAAGGATATATGATACAAATGACTAAAAAAAAGGCAAAACCCGCCCTCTCTCTCAGTCATCAGTTATGAGTTATTTGTTATCAGTTATTGTTCTACCAATAACTGATAACAAACAACCCGCAAAATGCCCTTCTGCCCAATGCCCAATTCCCAATTCCCAATTCCCAATGTCTCGACCAACATTATATATTGCCATCACCAATCACGGATTCGGCCACGCTGTCCGAACTTCCTCCGTAGCTGCAAAAATTCAAGAATTAAATCCAGATATCTTACTAATTATTACCACAACTGCACCTCGCTGGCTGCTAGAATCTTACATTACTGGCGACTTTATCCTCCGTCCTCGGGCTTTAGATGTGGGTGTCGTGCAAGCTGATAGTTTGCAGATGGATCAAGAGGCGACGCTGGAAAAATTGCGGGAAATTCGGAAAAATCAAAATTCGATAATTGCCGGCGAAGTTAATTTTATTAAACAAAATCGGGTGGGTTTGGTGTTGGCAGATATTCCTCCTTTGGCAACGCGAATGGCGACAGCGGCTGGGGTTCCTTGCTGGATGATGAGCAATTTTGGGTGGGATTTTATCTATCGAGATTGGGGCGGGGAGTTTGTAGAAATGGCTGATTGGATTGGTGAATACTTCGGAAAGTGCGATTTGCTTTTCCGTCTACCTTTGCACGAACCGATGGCTGCTTTCCCAAATATTCAAGATGTCGGCTTGACTGGCGGCAATCCTCGTTATAATAACGATCAAATTCGGGAAGTATTCGGCATTAAAACACCGCTAGAAAAAACTGTGTTGCTGACTTTCGGTGGGCTGGGTTTAGAAGCAATTCCTTATCAAAATTTACAGCAATTTAGCGATTGGCAATTTATCACTTTTGATGCAGGAGCTCCCGATTTGCCTAATTTGATTAATGTCAAAAATCAGCAGTTTGCCAACTCTTTCCCAATTTTGCCGCGTCCGGTTGATATGATGCCTGTCTGCGGGCGTTTGGTTTCTAAGCCGGGATACAGCACTTTTTCGGAAGCTTTACGCTTGGAAATACCTGTTGTTTCTATCATGAGAGAAGGTTTTGCAGAAGCTGAGGTGTTGCTGGAATGGCTGCAAAATTATGCGCAGCATCAAATTGTCACGGCGGCGGAGTTTTTTGAGGGGGATTGGGAGTTTTTGCGACAACCGCTACATCCGCCGCGTTTGTCGGATAAGTTGGACAAAAATGGTACGGAGGCGATCGCCCAAGCTGTTGTAGACTATTTTCAAGAGGGCGATTAGGATGATGGTGATTCAAGATTTTTGCAAACAGTCTCATCCCCAATCCCCAATCTAAAATCTAAAATCTAAAATCTAATGACGGCGATTGAAATCGCGCCTACACAAACAATGTCGGCCTCCGCCGACTCAAGATTTTTGCTAGTCTCATCTAAAATCTAAAATCTAAAATCCAAAATCGAATGATTCACTATCAACAGATTCTCAAGATTCAGACTACAGGAAAGTCTCTGTGCAAAATCACTCCTAAGATAGAAGACGTGGTGGCGAATTCAGGCATAAAAACGGGGCTTTGTAATTTATTTCTGCGTCATACTTCTGCTAGTTTGCTGATTCAAGAAAATGCTGATCCGGATGTACTTAAGGATTTGGCTAACTTTTTGACTAAACTGGTACCGGAGGGCGCGAGCTACATTCACGATGCAGAAGGCCCAGACGATATGCCGGCGCATATTCGCACTGCGCTGACTCACACTTCCGAACAAATCCCGATTGACTGTGGCAGGTTGCTGTTAGGAACTTGGCAGGGAATTTACCTGTGGGAACACCGCCAGCAGGGTAATATTCGCGAATTAGTTGTTCATGTCAGCGGTATTCGATCGGAATTTGCACTTCGCTGATTTTAGTTGCTTCTGCTGTCATCGGGGAATTGTAAAAAAAGCGGCGCGGTGGCCCGACTATTTTGTATTCGGGATGTTCTTGAAGCCAATCTTTGAGTTTTTGGAGGTTAATTTCGTAGCTTTCCCAACTGTAGGCCCCGCCCACGCCGATGCTGACAACTGTCATCGGCGAAGTATCCGTGACTTCCACAGCGGAGTTAACGCTGCTGGGGGCGATATTTGGTGCGGGGTAGAGGAACGAAACTTCTGCGACAGGAACCTCATCGATTTGCCCGGAAGTTGCCGTGTAGCGCGCTTCTACTGGCGTTGTCATCGCAATTTGGTTGTTGCTGATGTGTTGAAATAATGGGTTGAAGGCGATTCCCGTCGCTTGTCGCAAATCGCCCGCGTGGGTGTATGTGACAGCGCGATACTGAGGATATTGCTTAACTTCTATGACGCCAATCTGTGCGGGCTGAGGGAATCCACTGGGTAATGTCATTTGATATTTGAGATTTGAGATTTTACAATAAATAATCAGGAAATACTTACTCCGCAAGGATTTGGGACTTGCTGACAGTTGCATTGTTTTTGGCAACTGTTATAAATAGGTTTAGATTGTTGGTAGACGATCGATCGATCGGCACAATCAGTTTAGCAGTTATTCAGGGAACTGTTAACTGTCGATCGCCTAAAATTAGTTAGAGATTTATTAATTAACCTCGTAATAATACGGACGACACTGAGTAAGCAGAGAAACATTAATCTAGTTGTCCTTGAAATATTAGTCTTTTTCAGGGGCGTCTGCTATTTTTGTCAAAAAATATGCGGCGGCTGAGTCGATAGAGCTGTGCATTTTTAGTGATAATCGCGTTGATCGGGTGCAACTACAGGGTCAATTATATTGCTTTCAGGGAATGACGTATGAAAAAGATTCTGGTAATTGAGGACGATCGAGTAATTCGCGAGAATATTCTCAAACTCCTCCAAGCTGAAGGTTTTGAGGTGACGGGTGCATCCAATGGATCTCAAGGTTTATCTGCGGCGATGTCAAATCTTCCTGACGTGATTCTTTGCGACGTGATGATGCCGGAACTTGACGGGTATGGGGTGCTGGTGGCCTTGCGATCGAATCCCGCTACTGCGACAGTACCTTTTGTGTTTCTCACCGGTAAAGCAGAGCGCTCTGAAGTGCGGCAAGGTATGGAATTGGGAGCAGATGATTACCTAACTAAACCTTTTAGTAAAGCTGAACTTGTGGGCGCGATCTCGAGCCGCTTGAAAAAACAAGCAGCTTTGGCCGAACAGCAGTATAATTTGCGATCGAGCAGTGAATTAGTCCAAGATGCCGCCGACAAACTAGAGCAAATAAAAACAAGTTTGTGCGACGCATTGGAACGAGAAGAATTCCAAGTTTACTATCAGCCACAGGTCAATGTCCAGAGCGGTAAAATTGTGAGCGCAGAAGCTTTAGTGCGCTGGCTGCATCCAGAAAAAGGGCTGATCTCGCCCGCAGAATTCATTCCCGATGCCGAAGAAACAGGCTTTATTGTACAGTTAGGCGAGTGGGTTTTGCGGACAGCTTGTAAGCAAATGCAAGTTTGGCAAAATGCTGGTTTTCCTCTACAGCAGGTAGCCGTGAATCTGTCGCCGCGCCAATTTCACCAACCGGATCTCAGCAGCAGAGTTGCCCAAATTTTAGCAGAAATTGGTTTAGAGGCGAGCAGTTTGGAATTAGAGCTGACTGAAAGTTTGATGGTGCAGGATGCCGATCGCGCGATCGCCACTTTGCAACAATTGAAAGATTTGGGAGTTTCTATATCTATTGACGATTTTGGCACCGGCTATTCTTCTTTAAGCTATCTGACGCAATACCCCTTCGATACTTTAAAAATCGACCGCTGTTTTATCAGCAATATTACAGATGGTTGCACAAATGCAGCGATTGTGAAAGCGATTATTGAAATGGCGCACAGTCTCTGCCTTGAAGTAATTGCCGAAGGAGTTGAGACGGAATCAGAAAGAGATTTTCTCTGGCGCTATGAGTGCGATGCCATGCAAGGATATTTGTTCAGTCCTGCTTTGCCCGCAGTGGATTTTGAACAGTTGTTAATGGAAGGGAAATAAGCTGTACTGCATCTAGATTATGTATGGTGTTGGAGAGTCCGATCAGGGGAGAGAGTTCGATGGAGAGCGGGGGAGAGGATTTTTGATGGTCATCGCAACATACAATTTAAATGCAGTACAGCTTACTTATTGGCTACTGCTAATTTTTTAGTCTCGAAAAATATTACTAAAACTCTCTGTCATTACCTCTCTCTTGAGACAGATAGCTTACGCCACTGGGGAAATAAATATTTATGATAAATTTAATAATTTTGATGATGTTACCTCAGATAAAATGATTTAAGATGTTAACATGAAATATCTGCACATTATGGACAAGAATTAGGGGTTAATCGGGAGGTTTCTCAATCACGACAAAACCGAGGAGAAAGTAATGTTTGGCAACGTCGCTTTTGGGAGCATTTAATTCGGGCTGAACGGGATTTTGAGCTTCATTGCGATTATATTCATGATAATCCGGTTCGACATGGATTGTGTGAAAATACCCAAGATTGGGAGTATTCTAGTGTTCATCGGTTTATTGCTCAGGGAATTTATCCGCCAGATTGGGGTAAAGATGGCAGAAAGGAAAAACCTCAAGGATATTGCGATGATTAGCAGTCGTAGGGTGTGTTAGCGACAGCGTAACGCACCTTAAATTAGCATAAAGATGGTGGTGCGTTACATTTGTGTATATTTGATGGTGCTAATTCTGACTGTATCCTCCCGTCATCAATCTTCTTTTTGCTGCCTCGTTAGCTAAGTCAATCTTGATCGTGAACTGATTATTTGCCAGTGTTTGCTGGATTGGTCTAAGCTCATGATCCCCTAAATGGTTTTCCAGATAAGCTTCTATTAGAATCTCTACTAACTGAGCAACGCTGCCTGTAGGCATTTGAATATATTGCTGAATATAATTTATTGCTTTCATATCATCTGTCATCACCTTGCCTCCAATACGCTTGGCGACTACAAAGCAGGATAGTTCCGCATCACTTGCACGTTTTGATTGAGGGACGTTTGACATCTCAACTAAATCTTCTATCTCTAGAGGAAATCTTGTGATTTCACCAGAATTGATTAATGTTGTGTAATAAGCCAAGCTGTTAGAATGCCCTTGTTCAAATTCTAATTGCACATATACCGTAGTAATCACGGAATATCTAAGCAATTTAAGAAGATGAAAGCGATCGATGTACATAAAGTGAATAATCGCACAAGTATCTATAGCTACTACTCTCCTCACTAACTATTTACCTCCAGAAATATTAGAAGTTCATGTAGAAGTTGATAACCGTCTTCTAAAGGAAGCAGTAGCATATCTAGAAGTTTGTGATAAGTAATCTCTCCTCTCCTATATGCTTCTGTGCAAAGATCAATGAAATGCCAGGACAAGCCTTGACGTATAATTTGTGTCGATTTATCTCGCATACCTGAAGATAAAGTCGGTGGAGTCTCAGGATCAAATTTTTCATCAGGCCTAATAACTAAACGTTTTTCCTGGAATAACTGATTTTTTAAACTATCATCAATCCACTTAAGTTCAAATAAACGTATGATTACTACCTGAGAACTAACTCGAAAGCGTTCAGCAATTTGTCGGATAAGACTAATCCAGGCTTCATAAGTGTTTGCAGGTGAATAATCTAATTCAATTCTTTGTTTTGTAACCAGAAAATTACCTGCAAAGCTATTAGCCCTCCATTCAAGCTCAGAGCCATTATTTGAGGGTTTTAAGTATGTAACTTCCTGCCCTTGAGATGAATCAAATAAAGCATGGCAGTACTCATGAGTGGCAGAAAAATTTTGTCGATATAAATCATCAAGATAGTTGACAAGAATGCAGTGACCAGCAACCGGATGATTAATGTATAAACCAGAAATATTTTTATCTTCTAGTTCGCGTTTGAAGATATGAATACCTTGATTTCTGATTAACTCAAATATATTTTCTATTCGTTGTTCTCCCAGGACTAAACGCTCTCTCTCAAAAGAGGCAGCTTCTTCGCCCTGCCTTTTGAAGTGTCTGTGATTAAACGAATGCTGTCGGTAATTGGGAATTGTTACAGACTGACGCTGAAATATTTCTTGTTCAAGAAAATCTTCGTATTCACACAGCCGAACAAACTCCTGAATAGCAATGCGATCGCTTTTAGAAAGTGCAGCATTGCGACGAAACATTTCTTGAACTTGTGACTCTGCTGATGGGTAGTCGCCTGTAACGAAGTATCTAAAATCACGACAGTACACAACAGACAACAACACCAACTGGTCGCCAGTAATTCTGTTCCTTCCTGCTTCAATATCTAGGTACTCCTGCAAACCTATTTTAAGGCGCAATGCAGACTCTTGCGGAGTAATTAAAAGACTTTCTCGCGCATCCTTGAGCTTTCTACCTAAGAGTGTATAATCAAATGCCATTGCTACCGAGGGAAACTGGAATTTAGTTTTAGTGTATTCGGCAAACCACGCTTCTTACAAGGCGATCGCTGCAACTCAACGCTTTCGGATCAGACAGATAGGTTTAATGAACCGTCCCCACCAAAATATCAGGCAGTACAACGTTGCTCATCACCCGCCGCAGATAATCTCTGCTTCAGAACCGCTCAACTCTCGGTGGTCGGTGTGCATGAGCGTTGTTAGGCTGCGCTGGTTACTCAAGAGCTTGAGTATTGTTTTCATAGACTGTTTTTCGCTTGGTTGTTTCGGGATGTTTCCATCTCTGTTTATTATACCGAAACTTTCCGTCTTGTCAACCCCGATGGAACAAAAAGCCGAAACTTTCGGAATAATCACCAGATAGAGGATGATAGCTAGAAACATTCCGTATATTATCCGATGATAACCAGAAACTTTCGGAATAACATACCAGATAGTCATACTATCAAGAAACATTCTGGATCTCAGTTTATGGAACAGCGTCCCAAAAAACTCCTTGAACAAGTAAGTGATGTCATTCGTCTGAAGCATTACTATTACACAACGGAAAAAAGCTACATTAATTGAATTAAACCCTATATTTTATTCTATAAAAAACGACATTATAGAGAAATAGATGGAAAAGAAATTGAAAATCTTTTAACTCATTTAGCCGGACAAGAAAATGTCGCTGCTTCAACTAAAAATCAGGCTTTGAGTGCTATTTTGTTTTTGTATAAAGAAGTTTTAAAACAAGAGTTAAATTTACAGATTGATGCAGTAAAAGCAAAAAAAGTCGGATCTGCCTCCGATTAAGATCACTAGACCTCTTGCAAAATAATTTTGTGGTATTATACAAAGTTTAGACTATTTTTAAATCTAGCAGGCTGGGCAAGTTTAAGGAGATGCCAATCAACCCAATAATTAAAAGTTTGACCTAAACTTGAGCAAACTTTTAATTATAACACATATTTTTTTTGCAAGAGGTCTACTGTAATGCTCATGACTTTGTGTACCTATTTTAGGAGTTGAAGATATTAACTCCGTATATCTGACAGATTTACAGTAGTACATCGTAAAATTAATATTTTGCAACGGCTATAACTTTTTGTATCGTATTTCCAGACCCCGCTGATGGAGACTGCGCTGGAAAGTTGATGTTGGCGGGCTGTCCGAGTTAACCCGCTAGCGTTAACGCTTTTTTGTCATTGCGAGGAACGAAGCAATCGCAGTATCTGTTTTTCACAGCGTTTTGCCTTCGGGACTATCTGAACCTAAGCGTATTGGCATCAGGGTTAGGACGCGGGCCCGCAGTTGCATTTGAGGGGGGAATTGGTGGCAGCGATGCTGAAATTAGGCAGAAACCGGGTTTTTTTCCGAAAATACTGCATCAAAACCTTTAATTTCTGTAAAAACCCGGTTTCTTTGCTGTCGATCGATATTCCCCGACTCCCGGCGATATTGAAGATTTCAGAAATTGCTCTATCTGAGGTGCGATCGCCCGCAATTTAGATCACAATAGTTATTTCAGAAGCCTACAGGCCTCAGCTTTGACAAACTACCAAAAATTAAGTTCTAACCAAAACAGCACTATGGGAAAACCAACAGGCTTTATCGAATTCTTGCGCGAATTGCCCTCCGAACTCTCACCAGTCGATCGAGTCCACAACTGGGACGAATTTCATCTACCGATGGACGAGGACAAACTCCGCAGCCAAGGCGCGCGCTGCATGGACTGTGGCATCCCATTTTGCCACACCGGAAGCATGATTAGTGGCATGGCGAGCGGCTGCCCGATTAACAACCTGATTCCCGAATGGAACGACTTAGTATATCGGGGACTGTGGAAAGAAGCCCTTGACAGACTCCACAAAACCAATAACTTCCCGGAATTCACCGGCAGAGTGTGCCCCGCACCCTGCGAAGGCGCTTGCGTGCTCGGTATCAACAACCCGCCTGTCACGATTAAAAACATCGAAGCCTCGATTATCGATAAAGGCTGGGATGAAGGCTGGATTACCGCCGAAGTGCCCGCGAAACGTACTGGTAAAAAAATCGCGGTTATCGGTTCTGGGCCCGCCGGTTTGTCGGCTGCGGCGCAATTGAACAAAGCCGGCCATTGGGTAACTGTATACGAAAGAGCCGATCGACCGGGCGGCCTGCTAATGTATGGCATCCCCAACATGAAGCTAGACAAAGAACAAGTCGTGATGCGCCGTCTCAAAGTCCTCGAAGACGAAGGCGTAACATTCATCTGCAACACCGAAATCGGCAAAGACTTACCAGCAGAACAATTACTCAAAGAATACGACTCCGTTGTGATCTGTACCGGCGCCACCAAACCCCGCGATTTAGGAATTGAAGGGCGCGAATTAAAAGGCGTGCACTTCGCAATGGACTTTTTGACAGCCAACACCAAAGCAGTTTTAGACAAAAGCACAAACGATAAATTCATCTCCGCAGCCGGAAAAGATATCGTGATTATCGGCGGTGGCGACACCGGCACCGACTGCGTGGGCACCTCCATTCGCCACGGCTGCAAAAGCCTGGTTCAGCTTGAAATCCTGCCCAAACCGCCCTCCGAACGTGCCACAAACAATCCCTGGCCCGAATGGCCAAAAGTCTACCGTCTGGACTACGGCCAAGAAGAAGCCGCCGCCAAATTCGGGGACGATCCGCGCGGCTATCTCACCACCTCTACCAAGTTCGAGGGCGACGAAAACGGCAATGTGAAAGCCGTGCACACCGTTGAGGTGGAGTGGGCGAAAAACGAGAAAGGGCAGTTCATTCCCAAGCACATCCCCGGCACCGAAAAAGTCCTACCGGCGCAGCTTGTGCTGCTAGCGATGGGCTTCCTGGGGCCGGAACAGCCGTTGTTGGAGGCGATCGGATTGGAACGCGACGCGCGCAGCAATGTGAAGGCGGAGCACGAAAAGTATACAACCAGCATTCCGGGAGTTTTTGCGGCGGGGGACTGTCGCCGGGGTCAGAGTTTGGTGGTTTGGGCGATTAATGAAGGGCGCGGCGTGGCCCGCGAGTGCGATCTTTATCTGATGGGCGAAACCGATTTGCCTTAGCCATTTACCGTTGGGTGGGGGCGGGTTTATGAGATCAAGGATTTTAGGCAATTATTATTGGTGAACCCGCCCCTACAGCCCATCGTAGGGGCGGGTTTCACCCTAAATATTTTGGGTAAAGGAAGAGATACATAAACCCGCCCTCTTATACCAATTTTTTATGAGGCTGCATAGAATCTGATCTCCCTGGCACACCCCTTAATAAAGGGGGGACAAGATTCCGATCAAAGTCCCCCTTATTAAGGGGGATTTAGGGGGATCGAGATATATGCAACTTCACATTAAATTGGTATTAGACTACTATTATTTAATTTAGACTACTATTATTTAATTATGTCAGAACAACGAATAACCATTTCTTTACCTAACTTACTGCTAATCATAGCATCCTCCTTACTGCTGGTTTTGCTATGGCAATTGCGTAGCCTGTTAGTAATTCTGATGATATCAGTCGTGCTCGCGGCTTCGATCGTCCCGATCGTCAATTGGGCCGAAACAATGCGCGTTCCCCGTTGGCTGGCGGTGATTATGGTTTATTTAACTTTGATCGGCGGACTTAGCGGGACGGTAGTGTTAATCGGCCCGACAGTCATCGAACAAATAGAGTTACTGCTGCGACAATTACCACTTTATGCCGAAAGCCTGGAAACGGTGGCTACCAGCTTAGCAAGTCGCCTCACGGACGATGCACCAACATTCGTAAGTCAGTTATTGGACACTCAATCGTTGACTAATTGGCTGATTCGATCGAGTCAACAGTTGGTTTTGCGATCGTACAGTTTAACTAGAGGAATTCTCGGCGGATTCTTCAGTTTAGTTTTATCATTATTTATTTCAGGCTACATGGTTGCCGACAGTGACACACTAATTAAAAGTTTAGTGCAGTTTTTCCCAAAACCTTGGGACGAAAAATTAGCAGCCCAAGCTACACCGATTGGTCAAAGAATGGGGAGTTACATTCGCGGGAGATTCCTAGTTTCTGGGATTTTAGGCATATTCATTACCACAGGTTTGAGCATTTTGGGAATGCCCGAATTTTCTTTGGGCTTAGGTGCGATCGCAGGTGTGACTAATCTGATTCCATTTATCGGCCCCGTATTGGGAGCAATACCAGCATTAGTCGTAGCATTAGCTAAAGGTGGCTGGGTACTTTTGTGGGTATTATTGTTATTTGTATTTATCCAGAACTTAGAAACTTACGTCCTCGATCCTTTGCTGGTTGGTTCGTCAGTTGGAGTACATCCTCTGTATCAATTGCTTTCTGTCTTGGGAGGCGTTCAAGTATTGGGAATTATTGGGGCGGTAATTGTGCCACCTTGGTTTGCGGGAGTGGCAGCTTTGATTGAAAACTTGTACTTAAAACCGAAGCTGAGGAGCGAACATCGAGATACAATAAATCAAGCTAAAAATAATTCTGACTTGCCACGTGTTATATCAGTTCCGGTTACACCGGAATGACGAGGAGGAGACGGCAGTGCCGTTTCCCTACAATGAATCTGGGGTAGGGAAACGGCACTGCCGTCTCCTGATTTTGTTCGCTAATATTAATAATTTCAATGCCACTGGATTTAATCTGACAGCAGCTTACCACTTGACAATTTAACACAATATCTATAGCCTTTGTCACCTAAATTAGGTGCTGTTGGGTGTTGGGAAATTGGGCATTGAACCTTGGTAGTTCCTTCTCATAGAATAGAATTGCGAATTACTTTTTTTGCACCTCATTTCAGAAAAAAAACTACTATAAAAATCTCCCGACTACTGACCAATGACTAAGGACTAATTTCCACTTCAATGCGGCGATTGCGCTGCCGGTTAGCATCAGAACTATTATCCACCGAAGGGCGACTTTCCCCATAGCCGATCGCCACCCAATGATACTTCTTGCCGAGCACACCAGACAAATACTGCGCCACAGCCTGAGCCCGCGCAAACGACACCTTGCGATTGTCCACGGCTTCCCCCGCGTCGTCAGTGTGGCCCCCCACCCGCACCGTCACCCCCTCGTAATTGCGTAAATCCGCCACCAAATTGTCCAAAATCGCACTGGTTCCCGCGCGCAACGAAATGCTACCAACATCAAACAAAAAATCGCTGGGCAGAGTTACCATCAGTGCATCCCCCCCAAACACCGGATTACTGGCATTCTGTGGCGCATTATTCACGCTTCCAGGGTTCAGAGTCGGGCTACTGCCGATCGCAGGTAAAGCAGGAGTAGGACTGGCCACCGTCTCCGGCGCAGCCAATTCCCGCGACATCAACTGCAACCGCTTTTCCAAATTTTCCGTCGGGCGACTGCTACCCAACTGACTCTCCAATGCCGCTGTACGCCCGATTAGCGCGTTCAAATCTCCCTGCAACTGCCTCAAATCGGACTGCAATTTCTCTTTTTGGGCCGGACTGACTTTTGACTGGGGAGTAGGTGTAGCCGTTGGTGCTGGTAGCGCCGGAATTGGCGTTGCTGGCGCGCGGGTAGGGCTGGGGGTCAAATTTTGAGTTACACGCAGCAATCTTTCGGCGATCGGCATCTGGGCGGTGTTAGAGGGATAAATTTGAGCGATCGCCATCCCCAAAACCCAGGCAAAACCGCTACCTACACCCAGCAGCAACAGTCGAAATATTAGCGACAGTACAAGCAAACCTTTTCCCCGCGACTTGGAGACGCGAACCGGGGGGATTGAAGGTTTTTCGTTAAAAGATGGCGTCATTTTTCCTCTCTGTCGGTGCACATAGCAGATGTATTTCGATACTATCTTACCTATTGGATTTTCCTAGGACTTGAGTTAAGTTCTGTCAACAACTAAATTAAGTTAGCAGACTTTGCCACCTTTGCCGATCGATTTAAAATTTGAGATTTGTCCACCAATCGAAAATCTTAAAAAGCAACCCGGTTGCTACAAATCTGGAGTTTGGCGGCGAAATATCATATCAAATTCGCTCTTCATCGAAATAGTAAATTCGAGTTAACTGTTAACTGTTAACAGTTAACTGTTAACCGTCAACTGTCAACTGTCAACTGTCAACTAAATAGAACCTTTGGGAGAAAAACCGATGACAGATCCTTTAAATAGCCCTTATCCCGTTCCTTGGGAATGGATTAATAACACTCATGCTAAAGTCAGTTCCACTGTCGGCACAGGCCTCCGTTATTATCGCAGCCCTTCCCTAATTTCAACTAACGGCCAATACGCTGCTTACAGTCGAATTGAGTTGCAAATACAGCCGGAACTTGCCCATTGTCGGGTTAGCAGTGTCATGTTTGTAGAAAATCTCAAAACCGGGGATCTGCAAACAGTGGCGGCTGCTTCGCCACTAGCCGAGAGTGGGATGTATGCTAGCGATGATACAGATATGTCTGGGACGATCGCCATTTTAGTACCTGTTTCTTGGAATCAACAGGATTCGCGGGTTCTCGCCCGTGAATTTGAAGCGCTATTCAACTCTTCCGATATGTCCGACTATGCCGTCATTTGGGACAAAAACGATAATCACACCTATACCGTTGCTCCGGCTCGTAGTCTTTACACTCATGCTGTATTGTTGGGTTGGAGTCAAGTTTACCCGGGACAAGTTCTGTTCCGCGCTGGCCATTTGGGCGATCGACATTGGCCTCTTTGTGCAGTCGATATGACAGGCCAAACTACAACTGTCAGCCAAGACAAACCCCTAGTTTTTGGCACTCAAGCCAGCACAGATTGGATCGAACCTAAAACTCGTTTTTAGACAAAGTTTTAGACAACTAATATCAATTCCGGTAGCATCGGAATTATTAGCGAAAATTAGGAGACGGCAATGCCGCATCCCTACAATATTATTTTTGGTAGGGACACGGCATTGCCGTCTCCTCTATATTATTCCAGTTGTACTTCTCTTGACTACGGTAAAGTCAAAATTTCCACCCCAGAATCAGTCACCGCCAACGTGTGCTCAAATTGAGCCGAAAGCTTGCCATCTTGAGTCACAGCCGTCCAACCATCGGCAAGAATTTCCACTTCGTAAGTTCCCTCATTAATCATCGGCTCGATCGTAAAAACCATCCCTTGTCTGAGCTTCTTTCCCGTCCCCCGCTTCCCATAGTGCAAAATTTCCGGTTCCGTATGAAACACTCGGTGTACCCCGTGTCCGGCAAAATTTCGCACAACCGAAAAGCCTTGTGCTTCCGCATATTCTTGAATCGCCGCACCAATATCACCAGTACGAGAACCTGGTTTAACTTCCGCAATTCCCCTCCTCAAACATTCCTCGGTTACTTCCACCAACCTTTTCGCGACAGCCGAAGGTTTCCCAACAAAAAAAGTCTTAGAAGTATCGCCGTGATAACCATCAACCAAAGGAGTTACATCAATATTAATAATGTCACCTTCTCTGAGAATTTGTTTAGCATTTGGGATGCCATGACAGACTACTTGATTGACGCTAGCGCACAGAGATTTAGGAAATCCTTTATAACCTAACGGAGCACTTTTTGCCCCGTGTGCCAAAGTCCAACGTTCGGCTGCGTCGTTAATTTGGAGAGTGCTAACACCAGGTTTGATCATTGGTTCTAGATGTAGCAGCAGTTGGGCCGCTAACCGACCTGCTTCGCGCATTTTGGCGATTTCTCTACTTGATAAAAGCACTAAACGTTCGGTTGGCATAGTTTTTTTTGTGGTCTTTTTTTTGTCGTGGATTAAGAGTTTATTTAACTCAAATTTAGAATAGATTTGAACCAGTGTTCAAAACGATCGCCCAAAGCTCCTAAAGAATATTCTACCTCTGCTTGGCTGCGGCAAGCCCGGCGGTCAATTTTGTCGATTCGGGCGATCGCACTTACCAAACCATTTACACTATCAGGAGCCACTAAAAAGCCCGTCAGTCCGTCTCGAACAATTTCGGCCGGCCCCCCGCGCTCGTAGGAAATCACGGGTACACCGCAAGCCAAAGCCTCGATCGCCACATTTCCGAAAGCTTCCACCCAGCGCGGTGTCATCAACAAGGCTCGACACTCTCGGACTTGCTTCTGCATTTGGATTGTGGTCAGAAACCCTAAATATTCTACCGGAGCATCCGGGTAATCGGCACAAATTTTTTGCCAATAATCCTCATCCTGCATTTTGCCCATAATTTTGAGGGGAATGCCTGTAATTTTCGCGGCCGCCACAGCATCTTCTAAGCCTTTCTCCGGGGCGATACGACCTAACCAAGCTAATTTGGGTTCCGGTTGGCTGCAAAATTCGTACAGCGATAAATCGATGCCGCTTCCCAACAACTGACACTCGTCGGCAAAAGCAAAGGTTTCGGCTTGGGAAACGGTGTAAACTCCGATCGTACCAGGAAATTTGGCGGCGATTTGTCCAGCGATGCGATCGAGCGATCGCGAAAGCGAGCCCATACTGATAAAATGGGCGATCGGAGTCCTAAAAAACGGCGTCAAATAAAACGGCAACCAATCATAGGCAAAGTTAACAATGACATCCCATTCCTCCTCAACTTGACGAGCATATTCCCACATATTTGCCAGCACAGCATCGGCAGGCATCACAATAGAATCATTGTAATCTTGTGTTTGCGCAGTTACTTGCAAATCTCCCGTTATTTCGATTATCCGAATTGATTCTAAAACTGAACCGACTGGTGCTACAACAGCTATTTTATGACCTCGGCGGTGCAATTCTTGAGCAATGTTGAGGACTGTAAGTTCGACTCCGCCACCCAACCCCGAACCGAGTTGACCAACAGAAGTTGAGAGAAATAATAGTTTTAAAGATTCAGTCATTGGTTAGTTGTTATTGGTTAGTTGTTATTGGTTATTGGTTATTTGTTAAGCTGTTCTCAATACGGTTCACTTAAGAGATATCTCCCTGGCACACCTGTTAAGAAGGGGGACAAGAATTCTCTCAAAGTCCCCCTTCTTAAGGGGGATTTAGGGGGATCTCCGGGGCATAAATAGTTTTAAGTGAACCGTATTGAAGCTATTCTGCACTTAAATTGCATATTAAAAAACAATCAAACTCTTGTGGGCTATCCCGCCCGATCTAAACATACAATTTAAATCCGCGACAGCTTATTTGATTTTCCCAATGCCGGATTCCCCATGCCCCATGCCCAAATGACTAATCATCCCTCCCAGAACGTGGATGAATGCGGTTTAACTGATTGATAGCCCAGCGAGCAGTCTCCTTAACTTCTGCATCCGGATCGTCCGCTGCACGGTGCAACAAATGACTGATTTGATTTACCAATTCGTAAACTCGCGTCAAGTCACGAATCGCATTTTTGCGCACTTCAGGGTTTTCATTTTGCAGCGAAATTGACCAGGCATTATTCATCGGTTTGAGCGTGCGAATGCCAATTTCTGAGAGACTTGCCAAAATTAAACTGTACTGCTTCGAGTCAGAATTTGCTAACAAATAGAGCAACGGTTCAACGGCTCTAGAATCTCCCTGCTGGCCGAGATCCCAAATTGCTTTACGACGCTTGGCTGGATTTAAGTGCTGCAAATCTTCAATCAGTGTTTCAATAATATCAAGTTTAGGACGATCGGCAGTTTCAGCAAGGAAAATCTCTTGCTTCCGACTATCCGTAAGCGAATCAGCTCGATTAGTTGTTTCGGGAATGTTAAAACCTGTGTTGTTATAGCCGTTGTTTTGAATTTCCAATGGTACTGTGTCCGAATTAGTTCGATCGCCCTCAACTGCTCCATCCCCGGATTCTGCCTCTGGCAATTCCCGGATCGACGGCAAAGATTCATCATTGCCCTCGATACTATAGCCCTTTGGGAAATCAAGAGAGTAGGGTAATGCTGTCTCAGGTTTTTGTCCCCCAAAAGGAACCCCTTCATCTCCAATTCCCTGCAACCTTGTCTGAGGATTGGGAGTGGTGAATTGAGAGTTTCTGTGGTTTTGGCGATCGGCTCTTCCCCGTCTTCGCCTAGAATGATTTGACTCGTCGCTGCTAACTAATTTGAGCATGATAAATACTGCCGCTGCCGTGATGACAACGGCGGCCAAACCCAACATTAACAACCCCCGCTGGTGAGACAAAGTGACGATTATATTAGAGAGTGATTTCGGGACTTTGGAATTGGATTTTGGTGTTTTGGACGGCAAGGATTTCTTTTTATCGGGCGCTGGAGAAGGTTTTGGAGGATTGGAGTCCTGGCGATCGTCCGAGGCAGAGTCCACCTGAGCAATTTCCCAAGAAACAGCACGCGCAGACGCATTGAGAGTCTGTTGCCCAACGTCCGCATTTGGACTAAAGGCAGCGCCCAGACAGGCAATGTAGGTCAATAAACATAAAGTGGAGCGGTAGTGCGCCATAAGACTCAATCGGGGGTTTGGCATCGGCAACGCCGCGTGACGAGCTTTAGTGTAACCTTGAGTTAGCTCGATCCTAGCTGCTATGTGTCCAACTAACTCACAAATAGCAGCTAGGATCGAGCGAAAAATTCTGGTTCGAGGTAGCAGCGCGGAGGATCTAAATTACACAATTTGGTCATGATCGGCGGCTGCGGGTTGGCTGCGACATCGACCAAGTTAATTGCTGCTAGTCGTTTCAGGCGCTGTAGACGCCCGGGCTGTTTCTGTTCTTGATTGTTGGTTGCCGTGGATTTTTGACCGATCGCCCGCCATGACAATAAAGTCTAACTGTTTCCTCGCCTCAAGCGATCGCTTTTGTCTAAATCTAAGCCACAGTCAGAAAATGTGGATTCGATCGGGAAACCTGAAACCGGGTTTTTGAGTTTATTTCTGGCTGCTAAACCGAATATTTTCAGTATCTTTATTTTGATCCACTTAGTTTCAGTTAA
>CASBQF010000286.1 GCA_949127775.1 Oscillatoriales cyanobacterium PMM_0080 | reverse complement strand
TCGATAACCAGAGTGCGCTCAACTACTTCGACAACGTGATTGAGAGTGTCATCAATGCGATCGATTAAAGTATTGCGGACGTAGAAATAAAAACCAGTCGCGAATACGAGTAACAATACAGCAGTAACAGCAGTATACCAGATAGCAAGGCGGCGGCGAGTAGCTTGAAACATGGGAAATTTGGAAATAACGAACCGCGAAGGCGCAAAGAGCGCGAACTAAGAAAAGAAGAAGAGAATTTTAAAGGAGTTGTGAAGTAATAACTATTAAGTAATCATTAACAATCATAACACTCTTCCCTTCTTCTCTTCCTTCGTGTCCTTCGTGCCTTCGCGGTTCGTTCAAAAAAGCCTTGTTCGCAAACCCTTCAAAAAAAAATCTAACAACTTTCCATTGTTGATACTTCAGATAGATGTGGAGATAGCTGTTAGTCTGGTATCCTACAGACTAAACTTTTTAGGTAAAGGCCTGTGAACAAGTTTTTATTCCGATTTGCGATCGGGCTGTTAATGGCATTTTTTGGGTCAATTACCTATTTTACCAGCAGCGTACAAAATCCCGTAACTGGGGAGAAACAGCGGGTGCAGCTTTCTCCCCGCCAAGAGATCGTTTTAGGATTGCAGGCGCGAGATCAAATGGCCGCAAAGCATGGGGGGCTTTATCCGGGGCAGAGTATTCAGCAATATGTCAAGAGAGTAGGAGAAGGAGTTGTCAACGGTTCAGAGGCGAAAAAAGCCGGTTATCCGTTTGAATTCCACCTGCTGCGAGACGCCCAAACTGTCAATGCTTTTGCTCTCCCCGGGGGACAAGTTTTCATCACCGCCGCACTGCTGCGGCGGCTGAATTCGGAGGCTCAATTGGCCGCTGTACTGGGGCACGAAGCCGGTCACGTTGTAGGGCGCCACGGTGCGGAACACTTGGCAAAACAGCAGTTAGGAAGGTCTTTGGTGACGGCGGTTGGGGTGGCGACTACTGACGATCGCGGTGGCGGTCAACAAGCAGCATTAATTGCTCAAGCGGTCAATCAAGTTGTCGGTTTGCGTTACGGTAGATCGGATGAACTTGAGAGCGATCGGCTCGGTTTTCGGTTTATGACCGAGGCGGGTTACGATCCTAGAGGTATTGTTGAGGTGATGAAAATTCTCGGTGCTGCTAGGAAGGGCGAAGCGCCGCCGGAGTTTTTGAGCTCTCACCCGAACCCTGAGAATCGAGTTGAAAAGTTGCAAGCTTTAATCGCCCAAAATTTCCCTAACGGTGTTCCAGCTAATTTAGTTTCTGGCCGCGAAGAGTTTGCTAAGAATGTGTCGGGCGGTTAGCGAAAAGTGGAGCTATTTCGGGTGATTCGTAATACTCGCATTGCTCTCCGGTACCTTGAGTTTCTGAAGTATGCGATCGAGGGATTCCGAAAGGCGATCGGGGATTTCCCGGATAAAGCGATCGAGCTTGACAATCCTCAACAGAAATTTTAAAATAAAGGCACACCAAAAATAAAATCATTCAAACCCTAGCCGGGACGAATTTTCGTCCCGGCTTTTTGGTTTTTGTGCGGTTATTTAGCGTTGCCACAAATGCACACCTAAATAGGGATATCTCTATGAAAAAAAAACTAAATAAGATGATTCCGATGTTTAAATTAAACATAAAGAAATGGCTCCCAGTAATCGAGTTTACTGTAATTTATGTTGCCACTTGGCTCAATCTCCACGCAGGATTGATCGTCGGGCTGTTGTTTCACATCCCGAGAGTATTGCAGAAAGATGAGCGGAGTTAAACCGACAAAACCGCGTAAATGCGATCGCCAGTAATCCTATCGAGGGAGTATCGATCGCAGGGCGATCGAGCTTTCTTTTTTCTGATCGGCGATCGCCTAAAATAAAAGAACGAGCCTCCATAAACAAGAACCCCAACACACCCACCATAATGACCATTAAAGAGCAACTCCTCCAAGCCATCGAAGCTTTGCCGAACACAAGGCTTGCTGAAGCCCTCAGCTTCGTGAATTTTCTCTCCACCAAACCTTCTATTACATCTGCTAAATCCTTCCTCGCTCACCTCCAGACGATCGACACTTGGTCAGGTGACGACTTCCAAGAATGTCTAGAAATCGTCGAAAACTCACGCGGCGAAGCACAATTCAACTACAACCCCAATCCTTTTCAATAATGTTTCTTCTTGACACTAACCACTGTAGCTATGCTCTCCTAGGCAACACTCAAATACTCGATCGCCTTGCAAACCTTGGAGATGAGTCGATCGCCACCTGTACCATTGTCAAAGGTGAGCTGATTGATATGGCGGCGCGATCAAGGGCAGCGGCAGGCGAATTTTGCCCTAGTTCAACGCTTTCTGCTTGGACTATACATTTACCCGATCGACGAAACCACTGCCGAAATTTACGGCAACCTCAAAGCCCTAGTTTTCGATTGCTACGCCCCAAAAGACAAAGCCCAACGTCGTAGAACCAACATGAGTCAATTGGGCATCGGCGAAAATGACCTGTGGATTGCCGCGGTTGCAATCCAGCATCAACTTACTCTTGTGACAGCAGATCGAGACTTCCTGCGCATTCAAGCAGTTCAGCCCTTCGACTTAGAATCGTGGATTTTAACATCTCCTTCTTGAAGGATGAACGCGATCGATCCATCGTGGATCAAGATCGATTTCCTACGAGATAGCTACGATGTTTTTCCCTATTAAATTATCATTGCTAATAACCACTAAGTAACTATTAACCAACTAACGATTGAGCAACTATAACGCTCTTCTCTTCTCTTCTTCACGTCTTAGCGCTGACGCGCCGCTTCGCTGCTTCGCGCTTTCGCGGCTCATTCTCGAACCAAATCCATACAACCCAGTTAACCGAACCGATTGAGTGAGGAAATCCGATTGACCATACGTGCGCATTTGATGAGAAAATAAATGAATTAAACTGCTTAAATTTAAAGGACAACCGTTATCAATGGCAATTAAAGACCAGCCTCAACCGCCTCGTTTTCGGCAAATTAGCAATGTCTTATTATTGCTATCAGGTTTGTTTCTACTGGCAAACATCTTTTTGCCCAATTTATTCGGTCCCCAAATTCCGCAAGTGCCTTACAGCTTGTTCGTCCACCAAGTTCAAGAACAAGATGTAGTTCGAGCTTCGGTAGGTCAAAATGAAATTCGCTACCAACTCAAAGGCGAAGGCGACAAACCCGGTCAAGTGCTGTCAACTACCCCGATTTTTGACTTGGAATTGCCTAAGCTTTTGGAAGCAAAAGGCGTTGAATTTGCAGCAACTCCCCCTTCTAAAAATGGCTGGATCGGCAGTGTTTTGAGCTGGGTAATCCCGCCACTGATTTTTGTGGCAATATTTCAATTTTTCATGAACCGCAACGGTGGTGGGCCACAAGGCGCACTGTCGATCGGCAAAAGCAAGGCTAAGGTCTACGTCGAAGGCGAATCTGCGAAGATTACTTTTGCTGATGTCGCTGGAGTAGAAGAGGCCAAAACTGAATTAGTCGAAGTTGTGGAATTCCTGAAAACTCCCGACAAATATACCGCCATCGGCGCGCGAATTCCGAAGGGCGTGCTGTTAGTCGGGCCTCCGGGAACTGGCAAAACGCTGTTAGCAAAGGCTGTGGCTGGTGAAGCTGGTGTGCCGTTTTTTAGCATCTCCGGTTCGGAGTTTGTAGAACTATTTGTCGGTGTTGGTTCTGCGAGAGTCCGAGATTTATTCGAGCAGGCTAAGAAGCAGGCTCCTTGTATTATTTTCATTGATGAGTTGGATGCGATCGGCAAATCTCGTAGCAGTAATGCTTCTTTTGGCGGGAATGACGAACGCGAACAAACTCTCAATCAACTGTTAACTGAAATGGACGGTTTTGCTGTGGGTAATACTACGGTAATTGTCCTGGCTGCTACTAACCGCCCGGAAAGTTTGGATGCTGCTTTGTTGCGCCCAGGCCGTTTCGATCGCCAAGTTTTGGTCGATCGCCCGGATTTATCTGGCCGCGAAGCAATTTTGAATATTCACTCTCAAAAAGTGAAGTTGGGCCCGGATATTGACTTGAAGGCGATCGCCACTCGTACCCCCGGTTTTTCGGGCGCAGATTTGGCAAATTTGGTCAATGAAGCTGCCTTGCTGGCTGCGCGCAACAAGCGCCTCGCTGTGGCACAGGAAGACTTTTTCGAGGCATTTGAGCGCGTTGTAGCTGGCTTGGAAAAGAAGAGCCGAGTGCTCAACGAGAAAGAGAAAAAGATTGTGGCTTACCACGAAGTCGGACACGCGATGGTGGGTGCTCTGATGACTGGCGGCGGCGAAGTGGCAAAAATCTCGATCGTCCCGCGCGGTATGGCTGCACTGGGTTACACGTTGCAGGTTCCGACTGAAGATCGTTTCTTGTTGGATGAGTCGGAGTTGCGCGGTCAGATTGCTACACTGTTGGGTGGGCGATCGGCTGAAGAAGTCGTCTTCGGTAGCATCACCACCGGCGCCTCGAATGACTTGCAAAGAGCGACTGATTTAGCCGAGAGAATGGTGACAACTTACGGTATGAGTAAGGTTTTGGGGCCTCTGGCGTACGATCGAGCGCAACAATCGTTCCTCGGTGAAATGGGAAATGCGCGCCGTGCGGTGAGTGCCCAAACTGCGGAGGCGATCGACAAAGAAGTCAAAGAAATTGTCGAAACAGCGCACACACAAGCCTTGAATATTCTCAAGGAAAATCGAGAATTGTTAGAAACAATTACCTCGCAACTTTTGGAAACTGAGGTGATTGAAGGCGAGAAACTGCACAACTTCCTGACTCAAGTAAAGCCTGTAGATCAGGTTTCGGCGGTTGTTTAAAATGGTTTAATTTAACCACAGATAAGCGAAGATAGACGCAGATGATTTATATTCATCTGCGTTTTTTGATATAGTCCACTATTAAAAACCTAGTGCTGCCGAGGTCAACAATCAACTATCAACTGTCAACTGTTTACTTGCTTTTTTTCCTTTTTCGTTCCCACCTTTCTGCTGCTATTTGTTTCATAACCTCTATTTCCTCAAAATCTACCTGCATCACAGCCGTCTTAAACTCCAAACCCAAAGCCAAGCTAATATCAAGAATTTCAGTCAATCTAGCATTTTGATATTTTTTTTCCTCGTATTCCTTGATGCGTTCTGGGTCAATATCCAAAATTTCTGCTAGTTCTTCCTCGCTCATTTTGGCTGCCATCCGAGCTTTAATTAAAGCATCCGACAGTTTATTGAAATTCTCAACTACAATTTCGATCGGCTTGCTCTTGTCACAGGCCATCAATCTTTCATATTCCGCTATTTCTTCATGCAACTGATCTAAATGGCACTGAATCGCACCTCTACCTGCATCCCATTTGAGAAAGTCCTTTATTTTGGCTTCTTCATCCCGCTCCATTGCTGCTAGAGTTTTGTTAAACTTTTCTACCCATTCTTGGCTAAATTCATATTGTAATTGATTCTCGATCATGGTTCCCACCTCATTAAATCTATCGCTATAATTCCTTTCTTGTTTTTGTCTCTATCAGTCTGAAAAAAATCAAAGGAATTGTCGCCGTAATTGCCTACAGGTTCGTCAGAGGGAAAAATCTCCCCTCTATACTTAGCTTTTTGGGCATTTCGGTCATGATGATTGAACAATCTAGGAGCATTGATTCTCAGATACTCTCTGTCTACTGTTTCACAATCATAACAAGCATCAAAATCATTAGGTCTTTCTTTGCTGGTAACAAAACTACCATCAATATAGATAGTTCTAGCACCTGCTGCTTTTAACTGGGTCATTGCCAATTTAAAGCCCCGTATCAAGTTCTCTCTTTTAACATTCGTGCCAAATCTCTCCTCAAACTCCTCCCATTCGCAAAAATGAACTCCCGGCGGTAGATTGCCGTTTTCATCGAATTCTGAAATCACTTACTCACACCCGTGCCACAAGTTAATTGTTCGTTTGTCGATCGTAGCATAGCTATTATTATAAATATATAGAAACTGGGTTCTGAAAAACTTTTTTTCTCAAGAGATTTATTCTAAGATACTTAGCAGACAAAATATGACGACTACCAACTCAAAAACAAGCGGGCGCATACTAATATTAGTTAGCTTAATCAGTTCTTTATTATATGATATTGATTGAATGCAATAAATTACGTTCGTTTCAACTATAAAGATTGTGGTCTGGGTCTAGCCAAACAATATAAAAAATATTTTCACTAAAAAATCCATGCACCCTACAATATTCATTAGCAGATATTTGAAACTGATAGGGGATATTTACTAGCATAGCTTCATTGGGAATCCCGAAACCATTAGGCTCAGTTGTATCTTGCCATGCTATGCCATGACAGCGCAGGCTTTTACTCTGATTATTGATGATTTCTTGAGAATTCAATTGTGATAAATCCCGTAGCCTTCTCAACAGAGAGGCTAGATATCTAGAATCTCGGCCGGCTAGTGAAAATTTATCTTTGTCATCCTGATAGTACCTGAAAGAAAAACTAACTCCTTCCGGTATTTGTATTTCGACAACCTCTCTCTTGGCGGAAGATGGCTGACTGCGAAGATTTGTATCTTGTCTTTTTTTATTCTTCTTCGATGACACGGGTTTTGTAGTATTCTTTCATTGATTCCTTAGAAATAATAGCATGAGAAGGTTCATCTTTTGGCAACTCACCTCTCGCCTTAATCCAAGGGTCTTCGCGGCGTACCATCAATTCTAACTCATAAGCATCCCGAAATAAATAATCCTTGGATAAGTCGTCTAAAAATTCTTGTACGTCTTCGGGAAACTCTGGTTTTTCGACTTCTTTGAGAATTGGCTTAAACCCAAATTGTTCTTTGTATTCATAAAATAAAGTCGGGATAGTCGGCCCGTGCACCCAGGCTTCAAAATCCTCCTCAAAAAGCGGTGTATCTTCAAAGGCTAAATACCATGCTTGGGCGTAGTACAAGAGTTTTTGAAGCTTGTGGTTGCTGAGGTAGGAGCCTACGTCATTGGCAAACCAAATGTAGTAATCTGCTAGTTCGGAGGCTGTTGTTATTGTAGTTATTGTGGTCATATAATTTGAGTCAATAAGTTTTGGATTCTATGATATCATAAATTACAGTATAATGAGTGAATATCACATAGTAAAAATTGCACATAAACCATGACTATTGATCTACAGATTTTTCAAACAGTCGTCAAGATGCCAGAATCTCTAAAACAAGAAATTTTGCATTATGCAAAATATTTACTTGAGAAACACGCAAAAACTGAATCATCTCCAGAACAACTTGAACAACCTCATGGTTATGGTAGCTGGGCTGGTCAAATCGTTATGTCTGATGATTTCGATCAACCGCTGGAAGATTTAAAGGAATATATGTAACATGGAATTCCTTTTAGATACTCATGCTTTTCTGTGGTACTTACTTGGCGATTCCAATCTAGGTAGTAAAGCGAAAGAAGCGATTGATACTAAAACAGGTTTATATTTTAGTATTGCCAGCCTTTGGGAAATTTCGATTAAAATTAATGTCGGTAAGCTTCAACTGAATCGACCATTTGAAGATATTCCTAAAGAATTGCAATATATTAACGCTCAAATTCTACCAGTTACATTTGAAGATACTGAGAGTTACACTCGTCTTCCTCTGCATCATCGAGATCCTTTCGATCGCATTTTAGTAGCACAGACAATGAATCATTCGCTGGTTTTGATTAGTCGGGATGAAGCTTTTGATGCTTATCCAATTCAGCGCGTTTGGTGATGAATAAGGTGATTTTTTTATCAGTAAGCCTACCAACAAAATAGAATACCCAAATACCAATTTCTTAAAAAAGTTGGTATTTGGGTATTCGGTTTAATTATCCAACCTTAAACTACTTGCACTTGTTTTTCAGCAATGGAAGCAATCAGCGCTTTTTGCTGCTGCTGTTGAGCTTCGTCTGCCAAAAACTCGGCTAATTGTTCTTCGATTTCATCCCGCACAATTTGACGATATTCCAGGAAATGCTCGTTGTGAGCACACACTGTTAAGTAGTGATCCCAAACTGCTGGATTGCGTTTGATAATGCTGAACAAATGATGCCAGAACTTCCATCGAGTTGAACGCTTGACTCCTTGTCGCCAAACCACAGTTAGCAGTGCTCGCAAGTCGATCCAACTGGGGATTCTTGATGGTATATCTGCTGTAGGTGCACCCAACATCAAAAAGTGGCGGTAGGTGCGATCTAAATATTTCTCAGCATCGTACACATCAGAAAATGCTTGGACATATTCCCTCGCAATATCTTCTAGTGGCCGCGTCGGAATGAAGTTCATCAATGTAGTCTGATTCAGGTTGCCAGATTTGTCGCGCAATCTCCCTTCTTTTGCTAGTCGGTGCGACAATGCAGTGTGTGGCAAAGCTTGCAACATTCCAAAGGTTGTACTGGGAATTGCTGCTGCTTCGGCAAAGTCTACGATGCGTTGGCCTGCGCCTGCTTTTTCGCCGTCGAATCCGATGATGAATCCGGCCATGACTCGTAAACCGGATTTGGCAATTAATTCTACGGATTCGATCAGAGAATTGCGCGTGTTTTGGAATTTTTTGGTCATTTGCAGGCTTTCTTCGTCGGGTGTTTCAATTCCTAGGAATACTGCATTGAAATGACATTTCACCATCATGTCCATCAATTCTTGGTCTTGGGCTAAGTCGATGGATGCTTCTGTGTTGAAGTTGAAGGGGAATTTGTGTTCTATTTGCCAGACTTCTAGGTCTTTTAGTAATAGTTTGACACTGCGTTTGTTACCGATAAAGTTGTCGTCTACCATGAACACGCCGCGCCGCCAACCTAGGTTGTAGAGACAGTCGAGTTCTGCGATTAATTGTTGGGGGTTTTTGGTGCGGGGTTTGCGCCCGTAGAGGACGATGATGTCGCAGAATTCGCACTGGAAGGGACAGCCTCGCGAAAATTGAATTGACATCGAATCGTAGCAGTCTAATTCGAGTAAGTCGAAGCGGGGAACGGGGGTTGTGGTAACATCGGGTTTTACGCCGTCCGATCGATACATTCCACTTTTTTCGCCCCGCAATACCGCTTCTACGAACATCGGTAGGGTGATTTCGCCTTCGTCGAGAATCAGGTAGTCGATGCCCGCTGCTTGGGGTTCTTCGGGTACGGAAGTCGGGTATGGGCCGCCGCAGGCTACGGATTTACCGCGCCGTTTGGCTTCGCGGATGATGTCTAGCAAGTCTTCTTTTTGGACAATCATGGCGGACAGAATAACGAGCTCTGCCCATTCCCATTCTGCTTCGGTGATTTGTCGGATGTTACGATCGACTAACTTAAATTCCCACTCTTGGGGTAGAATGGCTGCTACTGTGACCAAACCCAAGGGTGGAAGCAAAACTTGGCGATCGACTAATTCTAGGATTTTCTCGTAAGACCAGAATGTTTTCGGAAACAGGGGGTAAACTAGAAGCACTCGCATAGTATGTTAAACCTCACATCAGTAAATAACTTGCGATCGGGCTGGCGGGATTTGAGAGTTCGATCGACTCTCAAGACTTAATGTTAAGGCTAAAATTACGATCTGGCGCGCGATCGAATATCTGACGAGGGGTGACACCCCCTAATACAAATATCATGGGCGCAATTTTATATTTTGCAGTTTGTTTTCAAAACCTGCAAATGCTGATATTTTATCTTATTTCATAGTTAATTGACGATAATCTCATTTAATCAGCATGGGATTAAGGCAAAAAAGAACTTGCAACAGTAGACTTGAATAGGATAAAGAATTAGGGACAGGCTAGGAGCAACGTCCCACAAATTGTTTTTCTTGTGGGACGTTGCTCCCAGCCCGTCCGATTATTGGTGCGCAGTGCACTACTTGGCATTTTTATCGGGAATCCCGCTAGTTCTTAACATATCGGCAACTGTGCCGCAGTAACTCGGCAATCCGATGCTTTCGGGATTGACAAGATTTTGATAGGTAAAATGGCGGTAGCTGATGCAAAATCTATCCCAAGCAGCCATTTGAATTCGGAACAACCAAATAAAGAAATCGGCAAGCCAAGGTGACAGAGTAATCCGAAAGAATATTTTTGTATGCAAATATTTGCAAGCTTGTTCGACAACTTCATTCGCGGTAATCGCCGGGTTTCCGAGTACAAAATGTCGCGTTTCTTCGGAAGCAGTCGGATGTTCGACTAAGTAATTAACTACTGTAGCAATGTCTGCGCCGTGGATGAAGTGGAAGCTGCCATCTGCCTTCAGCCAGCGAATCAAACCAATCCATTTCGCGACAAGTGGCAAACCTGATGATAGGTGAGAAACTGGTTTTTGTGCGTCTCCTCCCAATACTAATGTCGGGTAAAGTGCGGTAATCGGAGGTAGATTTTTCAAGGCTGACAATTGCGTCATGCAGTTATATTTCGAGCTAACATAATCTGTGCCCAATTCACCCGCTTCTTTGAGTAAATTGTTATCTCTACCGAGAATGCTGGCTGTTGAAAAATAAATTACTTGTTGACAAGTCTGCGGCGAAAGTAATTGAATTAGGCGGAGAGTTTTGGTGACATTCACGTCTAAAACTTCTTCGGTTCCTCCCCAAGCTGTGGCTGCTAAAATTGCGACATCTATTGTTTGCAGAAGTTCGGAATGGCGATCGATATCTCTCATGTCGCCTTGTATGATATTGATGCCGGGGCGGGCATTAGTATCAAATTTTAACTTTTCGGGGTTGCGAACTAATAGGTAAAGTTCGTGGTTTGTCTGTTGAATCAAAGTTTCGGCCATGTAGTGACCGATACAGCCACTTGCACCCGTCACAAAAATTTTTTTTGAGTTCATTTTGCCGCAGGGGAAGATGGGAGGAATTAGGGTTTTTTCGATTTGATGCTGAGGCTCGATCCCCCCTAGCCCCCCTTAATAAGGGGGGGACAAGAGTCTGATCAAAGTCTCCCTTCTTAAGGGGGATTTAGGGGGATCTAGACTCTGATAAAAGCGAGATTTTCCAAGTTTTTTGGGCTTATCGATTTGATGCTGAGGCCAGATCCCCCCTAGCCCCCCTTAATAAGGGGGGGACAAGAGTCTGATCAAAGTCCCCTTTCTTAAGCGGGGGATAAGAATCTTCTCAAAGTCCCCCTTCTTAAGGGGAATCGGGCCTTGGCTATAAACGAGAGTTTTACTCGTTATCAGTTAATCGCAATCAAATCGCAATTTAAGCGGTAACTGCGAGCAATTTGTCGGCTTGTTTGGCGGTTTCAAAGAAGAAACGGACGTTATCTTCGGGTGTTCCCGGTAATACGCCGTGTCCTAAATTGAGGATGTGTCCGCGCGGGCCCGCTTTGCGAATTGTATCAAGAATTCGATCGCGAATAAACGCTTGAGAACCAAACAATACGCCGGGATCGAGATTTCCCTGAACGTTCATGTTGGAGCCCAAACGTCGGCGGGCGTCTGCCATGTCAACTGTCCAATCGACGCTGACGATATCTGCGCCGGATGTAGCCATGCGTTCGAGAAGGCCGCCGCTACCTGTGACTAACAGAATTAGCGGGGTGTCGGGATGGGTTTTTTTGACTTGCTCGAATACTTGTTTTTGGTATGGTAGAGCGAAGGTGTCGTAATCCTGCGGGGACAATTGGCCGGCCCAGGAATCGAACATTTGGACTACTTGCGCGCCGCAGTCGATTTGGTAGCGCATATAAACTGCGATCGCATCGGCGAATTTCGACAGCAACTGATGTAGTAAAGTAGGATCGGAAAATGCCATGTTTTTGATCACGGCATAATCCTTAGAACCTTTACCTTCAACGGCGTAGGCTGCTAAAGTCCAGGGCGCGCCGACAAAGCCGAGCACAGTGGATTTGTTGCCAACTTCCGCGCGCAGGGATTTGAGGATTGTTTTGATAAAGGGCAAACTTTCTTCGGGATTCAGCGGTTGCAAATCGTCGATTTGCTGCTGAGTGCGGATTGGTGCGTGGATAATCGGGCCTTTACCTTCGGCGATGTCCATGTCGATGCCCAAACCGGGCATGGGGGTGACAATATCGGAAAATAAAATTACGCCGTCGGGTTGAAACGCGCGCCACGGCTGAAGGGAAACTTCGATCGCAACTTCGGGTATTTCAGAACGTTCGCGAAAGGAGGGATACTTTTCTCGCAAATCTCGATAAGCCTTCATGTAGCGGCCGGCTTGGCGCATCATCCACACGGGCGGGCGTTCTAGGGTTTCGCCGCGGGCTGCCCGCAACAGTAAGGGAACTTCATTTAATGCTGACATTTTAACTTGTCTCTACCTTAGATATTTTAATGTCTTTGGTAGCTTACCATTGTGCGATCGTCCTTTTTGATCAAAAATTGTGCGATCGACCCGCAGCAGCTATTGTCTGATGTCTGTATGTGTATATCGATTCTGTCTTCTGGGCTGTTGAAGTAATTGGTAGAGTTTGATTTGCGATCGAACTGTGGTAGTTTGCGAGGGTTAGGCAAAAATGGCTAGGATGACGCAGTTTGGTTGGAGCCTTCGCAGCATTGCTGGGCAAGGGTTTCAGCGATTTTTTCTGCGGGGTTGAAGGAGTTTTGACGGGTAATTTTGGGAGTCCTCGCAAATGGCCTCTGGACATCTTGTGCTGTATAGGGTGTATGATGGAGGCCTCCCCACTCGCTGGGGAAACTAATTGAATGGAAACGTAATGGGAAGAGCATTTTTTTGAGTTGTAACTAAATACTTCACTCCCCACTCGCTGGGGAAACTAATTGAATGGAAACTCCATACGTTGAAAGAGATAATTGTTCGTTCTTGACAAAGTACTCCCCACTCGCTGGGGAAACTAATTGAATGGAAACAAGTTTTCTAACGCTTGTATTCTACTTGTTAAAGTTTCAAAGTCATTTTCTCCCCACTCGCTGGGGAAACTAATTGAATGGAAACATATTCTTTTGCCGTGATCTTGGGCTTCTTCCTTCTCCCCACTCGCTGGGGAAACTAATTGAATGGAAACAACAACTCGCCCACCTCCAGATATTACACAACCACTCACATTACCTCCTATAACTCCCCACTCGCTGGGGAAACTAATTGAATGGAAACTTGACTTTCCAATTTCCGTAGAGTAGTCGAGCCTGGTCTACTCTCCCCACTCGCTGGGGAAACTAATTGAATGGAAACTTGATCTTTGAAGGAGTACTCGGTGACTATTAATTCGTCCACTCCCCACTCCCTGGGGAAACTAATTGAATGGAAACATTACTTTAATGTTTAAATTTTCAATTACACAGGTGGCGATCGGTACTCCCCACTCGCTGGGGAAACTAATTGAATGGAAACTTCAATTGTTGCCTCGACGTGCCCGCAGTCATATTGCTCCCCACTCGCTGGGGAAACTAATTGAATGGAAACTCGCGGCGCAAAGAAACCCGATTTCTACCAAGAAACCGGGTTTCTTAACCCGCGACACAATCCTAAAAAGACTTAAAAACTAGCCGAATATATACCAATTTATTGCGAATAAAACAGTTGAAATGTCTAATTTTTTCTATCGACTTACTGTACTTTATTTCGATCGCAATTACATCTTCACGAATCCCACAAATATCTAAAACACCAAGATTCGTAGGGGCGGGTTCGCCCAAATTCATATCATCAAATCTCAGAACTGAAAAACCCGCCCCCACCCAACCGATGGGTTGGGGCGGGTTTATAAATATTGTTGGTTTGAGTTACAAATCACGGCGAACCCGCCCCTACAATTCCTCGGAAAAGATGATTTTTTTGGGCGTTTACTACATCTAAAATACCAAGATTCGTAGGGGCGGGTTCGCCCAAATCTACAATGAAATCGACGAACTCAAAAACCCGCCCCCACCCATCGCAGAATACCAAAAAATTGTTCCTAATCAGAGTTGGTTGGTTGGGTTGGGGCGGGTTTATAAATATTGTTCATTTGAGTTACAAATCAGGGTGAACCCGCCCCTACAATTCCTCGGGAAAATCACAGAAACCCAAAAAATTGTTCCTAATCAGAGTTGGTTGGTTGGGTTGGGGCGGGTTTATAAATATTGTTCATTTGAGTTACAAATCAGGGTGAACCCGCCCCCACCCATCGCAGAATCCCAAAAACTTGTTCGTAATCAGAGTTGGTTTGTTGGGTTGGGGCGGGTTTATAAATATCGAGGACTTTATTTCTGAGCTAATATTGCATCGTAATCGCCATGAGTCCCTATCCAAAACCAGATAATACCTTCAGGTTTCTCAACTCCCAGAGCTCGGTAACTATCGCCTACTCGCACCGATTGCAATTGCTTTCGCCTGCCCACTTTTTTAAAATGCAGCGAAGGGTGATACGGATCGACTTTCAGTAATTCGTAATTTTTATCGGCTAAAGCTTGTATTTCTTGAGGTAGCTGGTGATAGCAGTTCCAAAAACGCGGTAAAGTCAAATGCTTCATAACACTTTAGCCAATCCCGCTTCATACTCTGCATCGACTTCATCCAGTAGCGCATCTAACCGCCCATCCTCCAAATCGTCTTCAATTTGCCTATCCCAGACTTGTTGGCGATACTCTATCAGCCAAGCAGTTAGTTCTGATAGTTCCTTAACCGACAAGTTCATAATTGCTGTTTCAAGTTCTTTAACGCTCATATATTTTGCTACATCATTAATATTATTAATATACCAATAATCCTGAACGCATGGGTAGTGTTTGGGGCGGGTTTTTGAGATGGTTGGTTTGACTCATTGATGGTTTGTAAAACCCGCCCCAACGAAACAAACGAAATTACCTCGTCACGCAGACTCCACCTACAGATACCCGACATTGTTCGGGACGATCGAACCTGCTATTATCATTAGGGCGATCGAACCTACCGTCATCATTCCTCGCCGAATCTAAATCTCTAGTCCGCGAATTGTAATAATAATCGCCCGCCGGTACAGCCCTAGTCGGTACAGCGCAATAAGTCCCGTCTCTGCCGGTATCGTCAAATCTTACTCTTACCATAGTACGTCTGAGGCGACAGTCGATCGGGTTTAAGCCAAAATCATCACGCAAAATCCGTTCTCCATCGTAGCTGCTGCTTTCTCGGCTCCTGTCGCTTCTGTCATCGCGCCCATTGCTAGCACGTCTGTCGCCGCCATCAATTCCCGCAACTTCCAGCGTGTAGTTACCGCCCCTCGCAGCATCTTTCGTCAACACCAAAAGCTTATAATCGCCGGTACGGGGAATCACATAATTAAAAGAACGGTCTTGGGTAAAAGCGACTTGTTTGTTGTTCCCGTAAAATAGTACCATCACCGGAGTAAAACCGCGACTTCTATCCGTATCTAAAAACACTTCAATGTTATCGCCTTCCCGCGCAGTGAAAGTATATTCTTGGCCGCGCAATTCTTCCGTCGGAGCACCGGGCGTCCACATATTTCGGAAACGGTAAATCGGGGAAGTGCGCCGGATTACTCCCTCAATACGATCGCCATTTCCGATCTGTTCAGCCACAGCACTTGATGGAATCCCTGTGAGTGCCAATCCTGCAACTAACACAGCGGCAGCAATACTGTTTAAAACGTTGTGTGCTTTCATAATAAACCTCTTTTTGCTAATTTTAAAATCTTTTTGCTTTGTTTGCGCTTGATTTTCCACAAATCAATGTATCTATTTTAAAGATACTTTCGGCGATCGAGTGTTAACATCACCCAACCGGACTATTTTGCCGATCGCAAATCTCCAATTACAGCTATAATTTCTCCTCACAAATCAGCAATCCCGATTCAGCGTTCAAACTAGCCATCATTCCCATCGGTAAAGCAGCGTTAACCCCATCGTGGCCAAAGGGCAAATCCGAGACAATTGGAATATTCAAGTCACCGAGTCGATCGCGCAAAACCTCCTCTATACTAAAACTCGGAATCTTCGCGTCAACCTCGCAGCGGCTGAAACGCCCCAAAGCAATCCCCCGCACCCCTGCAAACGCCCCAGCCATCCGCCAAGTCGTCAACATTCGATCGACCCTGTAAGGAGCCTCCGAAACATCCTCAAATGCGAGAATAACCCCCGTCAAATCCGGTTGATAAGGGGTTCCGAGCAAATGAGTAGCCACCGTCAGATTCGCGGGAAATAGCCTCCCCGTAGCACTTCCACCACCCCATCCTTTGCCCGACAAAGATGCTAAAGGACGACCTTCTACACAGTCAAAAAGACGATCGACAGACCAATCTGGTTCCAGGGGCAAAGTCGCCAGCAGTGGCCCATGAACGCCCCAAATACCCAATTTATCGTGATTCCAGAGCAAAGCAGTAATGTCCGAAAAGCCGATCAGCCATTTTGGGGAATGGGAATCCGGCATCGGGAATTGGGCATTTTTTCCTTCTGCTACTTTCCCTTTTTCCAAAAGTCGAGTGCTGCCGAAACCGCCTCGCACGCATAGAATCCCGCGACAATCTGGGTCATTGAGGGCATCTGCGAGTTGTCGGACGCGGTTTTCGTCGGAGCCGGCCAGATACCCCCAGCGATCGTCAAAACCAGGACTTAATTCAACTCGATAGCCGCGAGATTTCCAAATTTCCAAACCGCGTTCAAAGTTAGTTAATTCTCGCAGAGTGCCGCTAGGGGAAATAGCCCTGAGCAAATCTCCGGGTTGCAGAAATTTTCGGTTACTCATTTGTTATTGGGAATTGGGAATTGGGAATTGGGAATAATTCTGTAGGGGCTGACTTTACCAACAATATAGAACTATTAGAGCAAGTTCATAAGACAATACGGTTCACGTAACACTTTATGCCCGGAGATCCCCCTAAATCCCCCGGATAGTCGGGGGACTTTAAGAGCTTTCTTATCCCCCCCTTTTTAAGGGGGGGTTAGGGGGGATCTCCGGGGCGTAAACCGTATTGGTTTATAAGATGGTTTACGTCCAATATTATTCAACAAAATCGCCCCTACCAGGAAATGCGATCGACTTTATAGAACTTCAATCAAAGCATCGCCCATCGCCCGACAGCCGACGAGTTTCATGCCTTCGGACATGATATCGCCAGTCCTATAACCTCGATCCAAAACCTCCACAACCGCTTGCTCAATCTTATTCGCAGCTTCCGGCTGATTCAAGCCATAGCGTAGCATCATGGCTGCACTCAAAACTTGAGCGATCGGATTTGCTTTATCTTGTCCGGCGATATCCGGCGCTGAACCGTGCACTGGTTCAAAAACTCCCGGGCCTGTTGCTCCCAAACTAGCAGAAGGGAGCATTCCAATACTACCAGTTAACATTGCCGCTGCATCGGAAAGAATGTCACCAAATAGATTTCCCGTGACAATTGTATCGAACTGTTTTGGCCAGCGAATTAACTGCATTGCTGCATTGTCAACGTAAAGGTGAGAAAGTTCGACATCGGGGTATTCTGAAGCAAGGGCAATAATGCGATCGCGCCACAGTTGCGAAACATCCAAAACATTAGCCTTATCAACGGAACAAAGCCGTTTTCCGCGCTTTCTAGCCGTCTCAAAAGCAACGCGCCCGATTCTGTCAATTTCCGACTCGGTGTAAGCCATCGTATTCACACCGCGTTTTTCCCCAGTTTCTGTTTCAAAAATGCCTTTGGGTTTGCCGAAATAAATGCCACCCGTGAGTTCGCGAATCACCATAATATCCACACCTTCGACAACTTCCCGTTTCAGAGAAGAAGCATCAACTAATTGAGGTAAAATAGTTGCTGGACGCAAATTCGCAAACAATCCCAGTCCGGCACGCAGCCCTAAAAGCCCTGTTTCTGGGCGCTGTTCGCGGGGCAAATTATCCCACTTGTAACCGCCGATTGCTGCTAATAATATTGCATCGCTATTGCGGCACTTTTCCAAAGTTTCTTCCGGTAGCGGATTGCCTGTGGCGTCAATAGCAGCGCCGCCCATTAAAGCTTCTTGAAATTCAAATTCGATGTCGAATTGTTTGCCAATAAGTTTCAGGACATCTACCGCGACAGCGATAATTTCAGGGCCGATGCCATCTCCTGGTAAAAGAGTGATGCGGTAGTTTTGAGTCATATTGATTTAGAAGTTTTGATTTGAGATTTGAGATTGAGTTGACCGGAATTATTTAAGTAGGCAAGTACCAAAAAACATAGTATCTTGTAGGGCTTGTAGGAGCGGGTTTAGCTAAGAGTCTCTGATATAAGCGAGTGAAAAAATACAAAACCCGCCCTCCTCTCCTCTCCTAATAATCTCTGATCCAAGCGAGTACAAAAGTGCAAAACCCGCCCTCCTCTCCTCTCCTAAAAATCTCTGATACAAGCGAGTGAAAAAGTGCAAAACCCGCCCTTCTTCCCATCTAATGTTTATCTGTAACTACCTACTTAGCAATGCCAGACCTTCTCACAAGGCTATAATCATATCAGGATAAGCAACTTCAGAATTCATTATGACATTCCCGACTTACCCGCCCGCTCAAGCTGAACCGCCTCTCGATCCGCGGCAGAGTTTGCCAACAATGTACGATTTACCTAGCGAAGACCCAAAGGAGCCTGGTTTGCCTGATACATTTCATTTAGATCAGCCGCAACTCTTGGAATTCACGTTTTTGCCGCCGGGATGGGATGCGGAGCAAGTATTTACAGCCAGCGACCTAAATTTGTATTACGATGCAACAGAGCCGCGCTGGCACAAACGCCCGGATTGGTTTGCTGCGGTGGGTGTGCCCAGGCTTTATCAAGGGCGCGATATGCGGTTGAGTTATGTTGTTTGGCAAGAACGGGTAAATCCGTTTGTGGTGGTGGAATTGCTATCGCCGGGAACTGAAGATGAAGATTTGGGGCGGACTTTTCAACAAGCTGGGGAACCGCCGACTAAGTGGCAAGTTTATGAACAAATTTTGCGGATTCCTTACTATTTTGTGTTCAGTCGCTACACGGATGAATTTCGAGCTTTTCATCTTGTAGGTGGCCACTATGAACCGGCAGAATTAATGGATGGGCGGTTATTTATTCCTGAGTTGCAGTTGAGTTTAGGTTGGTGGCAAGGCACTTATAAGAGTATGAATCGTTTGTGGTTGCGGTGGTTTACGGCCCAAGGAGGATTGATTTTGAGTCCGGGTGAAAGGGCGACGGCGGCGGAACGGCAACTGATAGAATATCAACAGCAACTCATCGAATCTCAACAGCAAGTTCTAGCATCTCAACAGCGAGAGGAAATACTAGCGGCGCGGTTGCGGGAGTTAGGTATCGATCCTGAACAGTTGGTTTAAGTAGGGGTGTTGCTGATTTGGACTATGATTTTCATCCGAAATTTAGTAGGGGAAATTCATGAATTGCCCCTACTCTAAATTTCAGGGATTGCCTCAGCGAGTTAATCATACCTAAATTCAGCAAGCCCTAAGTAGGTTGCGATGTGTTATGACAGTGGACAGTTGACACCTCGCCCTGAGCGAAGTCGAAGGGTCGAAGGGTTGCATAATCTGGAAATCAAACCGTTTAGGCTATGGGTTAGGAGGCTCTATTCATGAGGTTATTTATGTCCCAATACGGTTTACTTAAGAGGGCGGGTTTTGCCTTGATACAGTCGATTATTTCATAAATTCTGAGCCGAACCCGCCCCTACCGCAATATGGTTGACTTAAGAAATTCTTCAAAAAGCCTTAAGTGAACCGTATTGATTTATGTCCTCACCGCTGTGGCGATTGCTATAACTTAGGGAAATGGAGGATAATAAATATAATAGCATCCCGTCAATTCGATTAAAATTTCAGATAAAATCCTTTACCTTTTTCTGGTTTTTAGCTATGGATATTCTCACCAACTTTACTGGCAAGGAAATTCGGCGACAAGATTTTTCTAATGATTGGAATAAAGCTCCAAGACTGGGGAGAGCGAAAATCAATGATGATTTTATTTTGAGTGGTAATCTTGGGGGAACGGACGCCCGTGGAAATTGGGATAGTTCCGATCGCCTTACCTTCATTATCCTACAACCGCTAACCTTAACTCTTAACCTTGATAGTAACACTATTACCGAAGTAGTCAAATTTGATCTGGCTGGCAATGCTTCGGTTGTTGGTTCCATTGAATACGCCGATCGCCTACAATTACAACTTACTCCTGGTCGCTACGGCTTAAGCTTATTTGTCGAAGGCGATTTGGTCAACTACGCAATTAACGGTAAATTCACGGCTTGACTTTAAAAGGCTTGGCGTGTAAAGCTTTCAACTAACAAAATTCTGGTAACGGAAGTCAAATAATTTATCTGAAACCAGAGGAAAAACCGAAATCCAGCCATGCCTCAGTGAACCGGTTGCCTTTCAACTCGTCGAATCCGCGTCACAAGATTGAAATAAGATAACAAAAGTTCGATCGCACGCACGTACAAAAATAATCGGCAAGGAGTCCCATCAGTGGCAGAGGGTGAAGGCATACCAACATCAGTACAGATTAGCGATCGGGACTATTCTTGGCCTTTTTGGCCGATCGTCCCAATGTATCCCTATGGTAAGCGGCGGACGATCCGCAAGGAAATAGTCAAGGACACAATCTGGACTTTTGACCAAATTCAAGGCATTTTCTACGTAGTTGTCCCGATTCGGATGACGGCGATCAAACTCGAACCCGAAGGCCTTCTCATCTATGCCCCCGTTGCACCTACGCCTGAGTGCATCCGCTTAGTAAACGAGTTAGTGGCAGAGCACGGCGAAGTTAAGTATATCCTGCTGACAACGGTTTCGGGCATCGAACACAAGGTGTTTGTCGGCCCATTTGCGAGGTGTTTTCCCCAAGCGCAGGTGTTAGTCGCCCCCAAGCAGTGGAGTTTCCCCGTCAATTTGCCGCTGAGTTGGCTGGGTTTGCCTGCCAAACGCACGTCTGTACTGCCCTGTGATAGCAGCAACACGCCTCTTGCAGATGAATTTGACTGGGCAATCCTGGGCCCGATCGACCTTGGTTTGGGCTTCTTTGCCGAAGTGGCGCTATTTCACAGGCGATCGCGCACACTGATGTTAACAGATGCCGTGGTTTCGATTCCCGAAAATCCGCCCGCGATCGTCCAAATCGACTCGTACCCGCTGCTATTTCATGCCAAAGACAACGCCTTGGAAATAGTGGCAGATACTCACGAAAACCGCCGCAAAGGATGGCAGAGAATCGCCCTATTTGCCATGTACTTTCGCCCCAGCGTGCTAGAAATACCGCCGTGGTCGGGGGTGTTCACCAACGCCCTAAAAGCCCCAGAACGTTCTAGAAAAGCTTATTTCGGGTTGTTTCCGTTCAAGTGGAAAACAAATTGGGAGCATTGTTTTGAGGCTTTGCGGGGAGGAGGGCGGTTGTTTGTCGCGCCGATTTTGCAGACATTAATTCTCAACCGCGCGCCAAGGGAAACTCTCGATTGGGCTTCGCGGGTGGCGAGTTGGGATTTTGCCAGAATTATACCTTGTCACTTTGATGGTGCGATCGACTGTAGCCCCCGCGAATTTCGTCAAGCATTCTCCTTTCTCGAAAAACATTCAACTATCAATCTTTTACCAGATGAGGATTTTAAATTACTTAGGGATATTGATGCAGGTTTAAATAAAATTGGGATTGTACCGCCGGCCAAGGATCAGGTTCCGTAATTTTTGATTTTTTCACGAAAATTATCCCAAATCAAGAGATTTGTAGGGGGCGGGTTCACCAACCATCAATGCCTAAAATCCATAATCTCATAAACCCGCCCCCGCCCAACGAACAAGGCAAATATACCTTTTTTTTAGGTGATCGAATATCAAGTTAATCTAGGTTATTGGTGGAGTATGGACGGGTTTTTAGAGATTGTTTTTATTTGCCAAAGATTGTTGGTTTACCTGCCCATACTTACATTATAATACAAAGTAACTTCTGCACAAAATAAATAATATGCAACCGCAATACTCAACACAAAATTTGTCTACCAATTCGCCTCTAACATCACCAACGCTCTTTTATCAATGGAAAAATTATCGCTGCGCCTATGATTTTCACAATCCAACTACTGCGACAGAAGATAGCATCCCTTTGTTATTAATTCATCCGATCGGAGTTGGTTTGTCAAGAGTATTTTGGCAGAGATTTTGCGATAGTTGGTGCAAAACAGGTAACAACAATCCGATTTACAATCCCGATCTTTTGGGTTGTGGTGATTGCGAAATGCCCGCTGTGGCTTGCTATCCTGACGATTGGGCGGCACAGTTGCAGTTTTTCTTGGAGACTGTAGTAAAAAAACCTGCGATCGTCATAGTGCAAGGTGCTTTACTGTGTGTAGCCTTGGAATTAGCCAAATTGCAGCAGGAAAACGGTTCTAATTTAATCCATTCCTTAGTCCTCGCGGGGCCTCCAGCTTGGGCGGTGATGAACAAACATTCGACAGATAGACAACAAAGAATCGTCTGGAATTTGTTAGACTCTCCCTTCGGAAACGCTTTTTATCGATACGCCAGACGCGGTAAATTTTTGCAATCTTTTTCTGCAAAACAACTATTTGGCGATGCGGCAAATGTTGATAGCGAATGGTTGGATGCTTTGCAGGCTGGGGCGGCTAACCCTGACAGCCGTCATGCGGTTTACTCGTTTTTAGCGGGATTTTGGCGGCAGGATTATAGTAGCACGATTCAAAAGTTCGCGAATCCCGCACTCGTGATTCTGGGGGAAAAAGCCTCAAGCATCAGTCAATCGGGTAAAGAAGAAAAACCGGAGGAAAGATTAGCGCAATATTTGGCTAACTTTCCTAATGCTGAGGGTTTATTAATGCCGGGGCGCAATGTTTTGCCCTATGAATCCACCGCAGAATTTGTGAGTGCTGTTGCGGAGTTTGTGAATAAGTCAAATAAAAATTAAATCTATCTGTGGAGTTTTTATCTAATAAATGACACAGTTAATCATCCAAAGACTGGCGAAGTTTACTAAATTGTATCGCTTACTCCAAAATTAGGCTAAACTTAGAGAAAAGTGTACTCAACTCGGTCTTGTCATGAGCTATCGCAACATCATTACGATCGAACCAGGTAAACGCGGTGGAAAGCCTTGCATCAGGCGAATGCGAATTACGGTATATGATGTGTTGGGTTGGCTGGCTGCGGGAATGTCTCATGCAGAGATTATCGACGACTTTCCAGAGTTGACGGAGGAAGATATTAGAGCGTGTTTAGAATTCGCTGCTGACCGAGAACGCTGTCTGATTGCTGTGGTAGGTGGCGTTTGAAACTGCTGTTTATGAAACTTCTGTTTGACCAAAACTTAAGCCGGAAACTGGTAACTAGACTTGCCGATATTTTCCCTGAATCTAGTCATGTTCAGTTCCACAATTTAACCGAAATAGATGATAGCGAGATTTGGGAGTTTGCAAAGGCTCAAGGCTTTTGTATTGTAACGCAGGATGCGGACTTTGCTGAACGAAGCCGTCTTTACGGAGCACCTCCAAAAGTGATTTGGCTGCGATGCGGTAATGCACCGACAAGTAAGGTGGAAACAATCTTTAAGTCTGGAGTTGAAACAATTCAATAATTCATGGAGGATACCGCATTAGATTGTCTTGAACTGTATTAATATAAGTCAATCGACGATTGCAATCCCGTTTACAGAAACGAAATCCGTCTCCGCAGACTAAGAATGCACATATCGCAAGAAACGGGTGGCTTTAAGTTTGCACGATCAGTAGACTAAAAAGATGTAAATCTTTTTTTGAATAGCCGATATGATTTTGATGGAAAATCCGAGTATCTATGACAATGAAGATTATCACCGGATTGCTAGGGCGATCGCATTTATGCGTCAAAATCACTTGGATCAGCCCGATTTAGCAGCCACAGCACAGCATATCGGCTTGAGTGAGTATCATTTCCAGCGAATGTTTACTCAATGGGCTGGGATTAGCCCCAAGCGGTTTTTGCAGTATCTGACGGTTGAATATGCCAAGTCAAAGATTGCTGAAACTAAAAGCCTTCTCAATTTAACATCAGACATCGGGCTATCTAGTCCCGGAAGATTACATGACTTGTTTGTGAATCTCGAAGCCATGTCTCCTGGTGAGTTTAAAACAGGCGGCTCAGGATTGCAAATTGTCTGCGGAATTCACGATACTCCTTTTGGCAAAGCTCTAATTGCGACAACAAGTCGCGGCATTTGCAATCTGCGTTTCTTGGATGGAACCGATGAGCAAACTGCTGAACAAATGCTGCGAAATATATGGTTGAATGCTGAGGTTATTTGCGATCGCGAAATTACTCAACCTTTGTGCGATACAATTTTCGATAGAGCTACTTTCTCTGGCAAACCGATCGCACTTTTGGTAAAAGGAACTAATTTTCAGGTGCAAGTCTGGCGAGCACTTTTGAGAATCCCATTTGCCGGAATCACCACCTACCAAGCCATTGCCGAAACCATCGAGAATCCCACAGCAGCTAGAGCCGTGGGAAATGCTGTGGGAAATAATCCCGTCGCCTATCTAATCCCGTGTCATCGCGTCATCCGCGCATCTGGAGAGTTGGGCGGTTATCGCTGGGGTTTGGAGCGAAAAACGGTTATTTTAAGTTGGGAAGCCAGCCGCGAAATTAGTAGGGACACGGCACTGCCGTGTCCTCTACATCATAGCGGTTGAAACCGCTTTTGACCTCAAATTCATATGTGGCGAAGCGCCCGTCATCCGAATTCGAGGTCAAACTACACAAACAAAGTCTGCCTCCGCAGACTAAGATTGAGTTTTAACCACGATGCCAGATAGTGATACCATCCTTTTGGTCAATCAAAGTAATCCCATTATCCTTAAGTTCATCACGAATACGATCGCCCTCAGCAAAATCTTTCGCTTTCCGGGCATCCTTCCGCTGCTGAATCATCGCCTCAATTTCCGCATCACTCAAACCGCCAACCGCCTCATCAGCCTCAGCTTCCGGCTGAACTTCCAACCCCAAAACTCCCGCCAAATTCACCAAAGTTAGCCACTTTTGCTGCAACAATTCCGGCGCAGTTTCAGTTTTGCCTTGATGCACCAAAATATTGCTTTCTTTACCCAATTCCTTAGCCAATTCAAACAAAACAGCTAAAGCAGCCGGAGTATTGAAATCATTGTCCATCGCTGCTTGGAATTCCTGCACAGCTTTGGTATCTTGTCCGGTTTTCTCAACATCCCAACTCAGTTTATCGGCATATCGGAGTCCAAAAAGCAAGCCTTCGTTGATAGTATTCCAGCCATTTCGAGCAGAGGCGATCGCATCTTCGGTAAAATCTATCTGACTGCGATACTGCGCCATAAACACAAACAGCCTCACCGCCATCGGTTCCACCGCTTTTGACTTATCGCCTGCTTCCGAACCTGAATCACCCGACCAATTCCCCTCCAACAAATCCCGAATAGTAATAAAATTGTGCAAAGACTTCGACATCTTTCTGCCATTGACAGTCACAAAAGCATTGTGCATCCAATAATTAGCCAAAGACTTGCCAGTCACGGCTTCAGATTGAGCAATTTCGTTTTCGTGATGGGGGAAAGTTAAATCGGAACCACCGCAGTGAATATCAATAGTTTCGCCCAAGCAATCGCGCACCATCGCTGAACATTCAATATGCCATCCTGGGCGACCATTTCCCCAAGGTGATTCCCAAAAAGGTTCACCGGGTTTAGCGCTTTTCCACAGGGCGAAATCTGAGGGATCTTGCTTTTTTTGAGCTTCTATTTCGGCAGTTTCCAATCTACCGCTAGCCCCGGCCTCCATTTCTTCTAACTTGCGACCAGAAAGTTTTCCGTAGTTGTCAAACTTGCGGACGCTGTAGTAAACGTCACCGCTGGAAGCATAGGCAAAACCTTTATTTTCTAATTCGTGAATCAGCCGTTTTATGCCGTCCATTGAGTGCGTGGCGCGGGGATATTCATCGGCCCTGAGAATATTTAGCTTGTCCATGTCGGCAAAATATTCGTCGATGAAGCGTTCGGCTACGGCTTCCATTGTGGAATTTGTCTCGCGGGCGCGATCGAGAATTTTGTCATCAATATCTGTAAAATTCTGTACGTAGCGCACATCGTACCCCCGCCACATCAAGTATCGCCGCACCATGTCCCACACAATGTAAGCGCGGGCGTGGCCGACGTGGCAGTAATCGTACACCGTAACGCCACAGCAATACATCCGCACCTTTGAGGGTTCGAGGGGCTCGAAAGGTGATTCGCGGCGGGTCAAGCTGTTGTAAAGCGTTAGGGACATGGGATTTTGGCTTTGCGATCGATGTACTGCTGTAATTTATTATATTGCGGTTGGTGAATCTTTTGATGTTATTACCAAATACGATTAACTCGGCGGTTGAAACCGCTTTTGACCTCAAATTCAGATGTGGCGAAGCGCCCGTCATCCGAATTCGAGGTCAAACTACACACACAAAGATTAACTCGGCGGTTGAAACCGCGTCTACACACACAAAGTCTGCCTCCGCAGACTAAGAGATAATTATCTAGGATTTAGAAGGATTACCAAACATCTGTTAAATCTAAGACAAATCCCGACAATATATCTTCCCCGGATAAAGTCCTGGGATGATCTAATATTTCCACATCTTGATTTTGTCTGTATATCTCAACTTTCTGGTTTTTGCGATCGATTAACCAACCCAAACGAGCTCCATTTGCGATGTATTCTCGCATTTTTTCTCGCAATGGTTCCATGTTGTCAGACTTAGAGCGCAACTCTACTACAAAGTCTGGACAAAGGGGAGCAAAGCCTTCTTGTTCTTTGGGTGTGAGAGTTTGCCACCGTTCTAATTTAACCCAGGAAGCGTCTGGGGAGCGATCGGCACCATTGGGCAGTTTAAAACCGCTAGAAGAGTTAAATGCTACTCCCAGCTTGGTTTGGCGATTCCACAGCCAGAGTTGTCCTTCAATATCTAGGTTTCGATTGCCTGTCTCACTTCCTGTGGGTGTCATAATGATTAATTCTCCTGTAGGAGTTCTCTCTAGCCTTAAGTCACGGTTGACAGCGGCAATTTGCTGGAACTGTTCGTGAGTTACTTTGAAGGTCTGGGGAATGGTAATGGTAGTTTTGAGCATACTGTGCGGCCTCGCGATCGGCTATTACCTATTCTATTGTGTCATAGTCTTTGTTTACTATCAAAATTTGATTGACAAACTCCGGAGATACCGTGTAACATTTAATTAGATGCTAATTTAATGTCATTATTATGATCAACCTTTCAAGAGACATACATTCTCTCACCGATTTCAAACGTAATACGAATGAGTTTGTGCAGCGCCTCAAGCAAACAAAACATCCTTTAGTTCTAACTGTCAACGGGAAGGCAGAGTTAGTTGTCCAAGATGCCGAATCCTATCAGAAACTTTTAGATGCGGTGGAGTTATTGGAGACTTTAAAGGGAATTAAACTGGGTTTGGAACAAATGGATCGAGGCCAAGGGCAAAAAGCGGAAGATTTTTTCAATCAACTGTTTGATAAGCTAGACACTCCCGAATGAATCAGAAATATCAAGTCATTATCCAACCCGCAGCGCAAAAAGCAATCGAGGAAGCTTATTTTTGGTTGAGTAATCATTCTTCTCGGAAGGCTAGAACTTGGCTAGAAGGATTGTATAAAGCTACCTTATCGCTAGAAAATATGCCTTCTCGTTGTTCTTTCGCCTTTGAGAATAGTTTTTTTGATGAAGAAATCAGACAACTGGTTTACGGCAAGGGACGAAATGCCTATCGAATTCTGTTTACGATTATTGATGATAGGGTTGATATAATTTTCGTGCGACACGCTGCTCAAAAACCGATAATCGATGAATCAGATGAGGAAGGTAATAGCTGATGAAAGAAAATATCTGGATTAACATTTTAGAAAAAAATAAATTTATGCGATCGCCTGATGAAGTGACAGCTTTTGAAAATGCTTTAGCCTCACTTGCCAATTATCCTCAAGATGAAGATTTGCAAAATTTACATTTGATTTTAGAAGATCGCTGTGAACAGTCAGAAGTCATGTTTGGTTTGATTCATTTTCTAGAATCTTTTGATGTATCAGCACAGATTCAAGCATTTGTTACAGTTGTACCGCAATTAATGCTCGTTGCTTCGGAATGGACGAGAATCCTTCACAGCCGCATTTTGAATGATGATGATGCTTGTCGTTTGTATCGAGATATTTTGCATTATTCATTGAACTCCCAAGAACCTAATTTTGTTCGTCAATTGCTGGAAGAAAGCGCTAGTTACCATTTAAACCAGCGGGAACCAAAATTAGAGTTAGCTAGGTAAGGACGTTTTGGTTTTCCCGTACCTATGGTGATAAGTATTGCTTATTTAAATAATTTCCGCTTCGCTTCAATTATTTAAATAAGTCTAACCGATCGCCCCCACCCTCCAAACCCATCAAAAGCCCCCTCTCGCAAATTGTCAGCAAATGCTCACATTTGCTTCAAGATCGATCCCCCAAGTCTCCCAAATGTCAGGAAATTTTGACATATTGATCCCCAAATCCCCGAAAATGCGTATAAGTACCCATGATTGGGGGAAAAGACCCCTTGACCAGACCGGGAGTTGTCTGCAACATTAAGTCATGACAAAGCGATCCCAAAGAAATGCTTTGATTGAGTAACCTTGGGAGTCAGATAGCGCGTGTGCTGTCGGCACAGTGTTGCTACCAGCACCGATCGCACTAACAAAATCGATCTTGTTAATTCAAGAATCGAGAAATAAAGTTTTATTTAGATCGAACGGTGCGCGCCGAAGCCCCCAAGTCACAAACCCCGATCGCAATTGGGGACAAGACAAGCTAAAAACCAGCAAGGCTTCAAAGGTTGGAGAGATTTGGAAGCTCGATAATATTTGCATTTAAAACAGTTTCTAACTCAAAAAGTCAACATATTTGTGTTGAAAAAAATCTAACCCGCCATCCCAAATAAGTGGAGAACAAACTCATGGCAAAAGAACGCCCACCATTAGAAGAGATGACTTTGCGACAACTCCGCAGAGTTGCTAGCGAATGTGGAGTCTCTCGCTATAGCCGGATGCGGAAATCGCAACTCCTGGCATCAATTCAAGAAATTCAGCGTACCAAATTTTCATACACCCCATCTCGTAAATTAGAGGCGCAAGAAGCAGTGGAAGCAGCAAAATTTGAACTAGGTCAAGAAGATCAAACAGGTGGTTCTCTATCTTCTGTCGATGAAGGTTTAGCAGATTTGCCGAACGGTTATGGCGAAAGTCGCGTCGTTTTAATGCCTCGCGATCCAGAATGGGCTTACACTTACTGGGATATTTCTAACGATCGCAAACAAGAATTGCGCCGCCAAGGTGGACAGCAACTCGCCCTGCGAATTTACGACGTTACAGATGTTAATCTCGAAATTCAAAGTCCCCACAGCATTCAAGAATATCCCTGCGACGAACTGGCGCGGGAATGGTACGTGCCAATCCCCGTGAGCGATCGAGATTATGCGATCGACATCGGCTACCGTTGTGCAGATGGCCGTTGGTTGGTATTAGCGCGATCGGCCCAAGTTCGCGTTCCCCCCGTCTACCCCAGCGACTGGATCGAAGACCAATTCATCACCCTCGACTGGGAAGAAGACTTGGCCGGCCAAACCTTCGCCGAACTCGTTCCTCCAGCCAAGAAAATTGCAGTAGCAGCAACAACCGCCGCCGCCGCCACTTACAGCAACGGTAACGCCATTTACGAACAAATCTTCGGTATGGCCGAATCCGCCGAATCCTTGCGCGTAGCTGGTTCTGTCTTTGGTTCTATGCAGCACGTCGCAGGTTCCATGCAGCAAGTCGGCATCCACGAACAAGCTGTCAGTTCCTACGTCTTCCCCTCGGGCGTCGGAATGTGGGCTGCTCCCACCATGTCGGGCCTCACGATGTCTGGTGTCGGTATGTCGGGCCTTACGATGTCTGGTGCCGGTATGTCGGGCCTCACAATGTCTGGTGCCGGTATGTCTGGTGTTGGTATGTCTGGTGTTGGCTTTGCCACCCCGATGCGCCCTCGTCAGTTCTGGTTGGTTGCTGATGCCGAATTGATCGTCTACGGTGCTACCGAACCTGACGCTACCGTTTACATTGGTGGACAGCCAATCAAACTCAATGCTGATGGTACTTTCCGCTTCCAAATGTCTTTCCAAGATGGCTTGATTGACTATCCGATTTTTGCAGTAGCCGCAGATGGCGAACAAAACCGCGCCGTCCACATGAAATTCGAGCGCGAAACCCCTGAACGTCGCACCAATACTAAGGAAGATGCTGTTGTTGAGTGGTTAGGTTAGTCATAATGGTCGATCGAGCCTGGTGCGATCCCCGGGGTTTGTGCCAATTTTTGAACCATCACAAGGCCTAACCTGCACATCTGATGATTTGTTAGGGTTAATTCCAGACAACAACCCATAACACCCCCTATGCACCGTTCTCCTGTTTTGAGGAGCGGTGTTTTTTGTATTTAGTTTTTTGTATTTAGACCTAAGCCGGAATCACAAGCGAGGAAACGGCAGTGCCGTGTCCTCCGTTTAGATGATTCCGATGAAGAGTGGATTTGATCTAAATTGATTTGAGATTTTAGCATTGAAGAAAGTGAGGAAACGGCAGTGCCGTTTCCCTACAATAGACTTGAATTGCAAAAATAACTAGGACGGGATCTCCGGCCCATCCCACCAAAATTTTTTTCTTGTGGAACAGGCCGGAGAGCCTGTTACAAAATTTGATTAAAATGAATTTTGCAATCTTGTCTAATTGATTGTGGTAGGGACACGGCACTGCCGTTTCCTCTGTTTAGATGATTCCGATGAAGAGTGGATTTGATCTAAATTGATTTGAGATTTTAGTATTGAAGAAAGTGAGGACACGGTAGTGCCGTTTCCCTACAATTGATTGTGGTAGGGAAACGGCACTGCCGTGTCCTCTGTTTAGATGATTCCGATGAAGAGTTTTCTTGTTTTAGTGCGCAGGAGAACCTGCCGATCCCAGGCTGATGGAGAATGATGCCAGATATCTTTGGCAACAGAGTTCTTGCTTCTGCTATGACTAATGATTTTAGATGCAAAGGACGATCGATATTACCGTCGTATCAGACTAATTTTAACCAAAACAATACAATACAAAGCCGCCCAACTCCCAGGTTGGAGCGTTTGTTGCTCAAAGCATATCCGTCTTTGGTATGCAAATCTACTGTTTCTGAAGTTGCGTTAAGTTCTGATCGGAGTAGTAACTTTGTCGGATGTCGGTACAAGCCCCTAATCTGAAAGGTACACTGAATCAACAAACAGCGATCGAACACCATCCGAGGAGACACCAGAAATGCTTGAATCTTACCGCCAACACGCAGCCTCACGGGCAGCCTTGGGAATTCCCCCACTGCCCCTAGATGCTCAGCAAACCTCAGAACTTTGCGAATTGCTCAAAAATCCCCCAGCCGGTGAAGAAGAAACCTTAGTTGAATTATTGCGCGATCGCGTACCACCAGGAGTAGACCAAGCAGCCTACGTCAAAGCAGGATTTTTGACCAGCATCGCCAAAGGAGAAATCCACAGTCCCCTAATCACCCCCAAATGGGCAGTCTACCTGCTAGGGACAATGATGGGCGGCTACAACGTCCACTCCCTAATCGATTTGCTCAATCCCACAGCCGAAATTGCAATTCCCGCCACCGCAGCCCGCGCCCTCAGCAAAACCCTGTTAGTATTTGACGCATTCCACGATGTTCTGGAATTGTCCGATGTCAATCCCTACGCCAAACAAGTCATCGACTCCTGGGTGAATGCCGAGTGGTTTACCAGTCGCCCGCAACTAGCTGATGCCATCACTGTAACGGTGTTTAAAGTGCCGGGAGAGACCAATACCGACGATTTGTCGCCGGCCCCCCAGGCTACCACGCGCCCGGACATTCCCCTGCACGCTTTGACCATGCTGGAGAGCAAAATGCCCGATGCTCTGCAAACCATTGCCGAATTGAAACAAAAAGGTCATCCTGTAGCCTATGTCGGCGATGTTGTCGGCACCGGTTCGTCGCGGAAATCGGCGATTAATTCCGTGCTGTGGCACATTGGCAACGATATTCCGTTTGTGCCGAACAAGCGCAACGGCGGTTATATTCTGGGAAGTGCGATCGCCCCAATTTTCTTCAATACGGCTGAAGATTCCGGTGCATTGCCGATCGAATGCGATGTCGCCAAAATGGAAACCGGCATGGTAATCACCATCCATCCCTACAAAGGCGAAATCACCAACGAAGCCGGAGAAATCATCTCCACATTTACCCTTAAACCAGACACAATATTAGACGAAGTTCGTGCCGGCGGTCGAATTCCCCTATTAATTGGACGCACTTTAACCGACAAAACCCGTGAAGCTTTAGGACTAGAAATCAGCACTATTTTCACCCGTCCTAGCATCCCAGTCGATACCCATAAAGGCTTTACATTAGCCCAGAAAATGGTCGGTAAAGCTTGCGGTTTAGTTGGCGTGCGTCCCGGTACATCCTGCGAACCAGTCATGACTACAGTGGGTTCCCAAGATACTACTGGCCCGATGACACGGGACGAATTAAAAGAACTAGCTTGTTTAGGATTTAGCGCCGATTTGGTAATCCAAAGTTTTTGTCATACCGCCGCCTATCCCAAACCAGTGGATGTCAAAACACATCATGAATTACCAGATTTCATGGCTCAACGTGGTGGAGTATCTTTGCGGCCGGGAGACGGCATTATTCACTCCTGGCTGAACCGGATGTTATTGCCAGATACAGTAGGAACTGGTGGCGATTCTCACACTCGTTTTCCCTTGGGAATTTCCTTCCCGGCGGGTTCGGGATTAGTGGCATTTGCTGCTGCTTTGGGTGTCATGCCTTTGGATATGCCGGAATCAATTTTAGTCCGGTTCAAAGGTGAATTGCAGCCGGGAGTAACCCTGCGGGATGTTGTGAATGCAATTCCCTATGTGGCAATTCAAAAAGGTCTGCTAACTGTGGAGAAACAGAACAAGAAAAATGTCTTTTCTGGACGGATTATGGAGATTGAAGGTTTGCCCAATTTGAAAGTTGAGCAAGCTTTTGAATTGACTGACGCGACGGCCGAACGTTCCTGTGCTGGTTGTACAATTAAACTGAGCGTGGAGACTGTCTCTGAGTACATTCGCTCTAATGTGGCGCTGCTGAAAAATATGATGGCGCGGGGCTATGCAGATGCGCGGACAATGATGCGTCGGGTGGCGAAGATGGAGGAATGGCTGGCAAATCCGGTGTTGCTGGAGGCTGATGCTGATGCTGAGTATGTCGAAATCCTGGAAATCGACTTGAATGAGATTAAAGAACCGATCGTGGCTGCACCCAATGATCCGGATAATGTTAAGTTGTTAAGTGAGGTTGCAGGCGATCGGGTTGACGAAGTATTTGTCGGTTCCTGCATGACAAATATCGGTCACTACCGCGCCACTGCGAAAGTGTTAGAAGGTTCAGGGGAAGTCAAAGCCCGCCTGTGGATTTGTCCACCAACTCGGATGGACGAACAGCAACTCAAAGAAGAAGGTTATTACAGCATTTTTGGAGCCGCTGGAGCTCGTACAGAAATGCCTGGTTGCAGTCTTTGTATGGGAAATCAAGCACGAGTCAAAGATGCCACAACGGTATTTTCAACATCCACTCGAAACTTCAACAACCGCATGGGGAAAGACGCACAAGTTTATCTCGGTTCAGCCGAATTAGCCGCAGTTTGTTCCCTATTGGGTAAAATTCCCACAGTCGAAGAATACATGGAGATTGTGGCGAAAAAGATTAATCCTTTTGCTGACGATTTGTATCGATATTTGAACTTCGATCAAATTGCTGGTTTCGAGGATGAAGGGCGAGTGATTGCTTTGGAAGATATGCCTCGGATTGAGGATATTTTGGGAATTCCCGAAGGCGTGTTGAGCAAGTAAAAAAGTAGGATAAGCTGTTCTACATTTAAATTGTGTGTCAAGAATCAATTAAAGTCTTGTGGGACGTTGCTCCTAGCCCGTCCGGAATATGCAATTTAAATGCGCGACAGCTTATCGCTCAATTCATCAGCGTCCATCAGCGTATATCCGCCGACATCTGCGGTCAAAACTCCCAGAAACCGGGTTTGTTACAGCTTCTACGGGCTGTAACGAAATATTTTCCCAAAAACCCGGTTCCTGACCACTTGTGCCTCTAGGGCTATTCTTTGCCATCTGTTACTCTGAAAGCTATGAGCGATCGACTATCGGGTTGTGGAAAAATCATGAAATGCAGGCGATCGGTGGAGTGCATCTCAATGAGTGAAGAGGGCGAAGCATGACCGCATATAAGTTATTAGTGATAATCTCATATTTACTACGGTCATGCTTCGCCCCTACAGATATATTTTCCAAACTGAGATGCAGGCGATCAGTGTAATGATATCAGAAGTTTCGGAATATTATATTTTTTTTGCCCTTACCTACTTATTATGGCAGCATATTCTTTGATCAGACCGACAATTATTTTACTTTCCGGTCAATCTTTCGAGCAATTCATTTTGACCTTGGGGCTGATAGCTTTAGTAGTTATTTTCGGCTTAACAGCTTTTATTTTTATCCGGATTTTTCTGAATTGGTTGCAGGATAAATTGGCTCGCAACCACGATTTTTCTAAACGGCTGTTTAAAGGAAATACTGGTAATTCAACCGCTAGTCTTGCCAAACCTGAAAATATTTTTTTAGAACCCTTATTCCTGGAAAATGACAGCAATCTAACTTCTAATATTTTTGGCGGCAAAAGTGATATCGCAGAAGCTGTTAAACCGGAGATAATCTGCGAAAATTTATCAAAAGTTGCCGATTTGTATAAGCCGATCGCTCTTTGGCATGGTCGCTTAATTTTGCCCTCAAATGAACAGCGTCAGCCTTACGGTTCAGTTTTTTTTGAAGTGATTAATGCACCCAAAAAATATCAAAATTTTATTGGTAAAACAGCATCTTTGCAGTGGAGTACAAATCGCCACGTTCAGTTTTTTGTCCACGCAGTCAGTCAAGATATCAACTTCACAAAACAAACTTTCAAAAGTCAAAAATCTGGCAACATCCATCCAGATAGATTGAACGGCTGGCGGAATGTCGGCCCTTTAGAAACTCTAGCAGGTTCGAGACTCGAAGATAGCGTGACTGTAATGTTACGCAGGCCAGTGATTGTCGTAAACCACAGCAACAGCGATCGGCAGGAACTAATTATCGATCGCGAACCAGTACAAATTATCGGACGTTTGTGCGGCTTAGTCTCAATTTTACAGCGAAAAGAACCAGAAAGCGACAAATTTATTGTCCGGCATTTCAACAAAATATCTCAACAATTTGATGGCGTCGCTGAAATCATTCGGATTCCGCAAGTACAGCCAGACAAAAATGGTATAGCGAGGTCTACCAATCACTCGATCGAACAATCGCCATTAAATCCAGATGGCTGGTATATTTACGGTGAAAGAGACGAAGACAATATTTTTGTAGTGCAGGCGATCGAACCGCGCAGAATTGCCCAATTAATCCCCGATGAAACACATTTCGGACTCAAAAAATCCCTGGCTTATTTAAGTAGCGAAAACTGGCAAAATACACTAGCGCAAAAAGGGCAAGTAAAGAGAGTCTTGTTAACGCCGAATGACGCTACACAAAACGGTTTAATCTCACCTTGGCAAGAAGGAGATATCGGCATAGTGATTCACTGTTTCGGCGGTATCGGTGGCAAAGGTGGCGAATCGACACCGCTGGGAATTGTCACCGGACATTTTGCTTTCGGAGTCGCAAAAGTTGTGCGCGATCGATTTACTAGCGAACTGCGTTTTGATATAGAATACAAACAAGTTTATGCCCACAATCCTGACGGAATTGTTGCTGGTTCGAGCAAATGGCAAAGTTATATGGGAGATTTGCAGCGTGGCTGGTTGGGCGATCGCCCGGTGTGCGATATTATTTGTAAATTAGACTGCGTTTGTTGCGACTACGATTTTGACGGCATCATCCTGTCACCCTTAAGCGAATTAAACGAGCAACTCGATATCATGATGGCCCGCTACCGCAGCGGAGACGGAACTGGTGCAAGTTTAGTCACGCCAGCAACTTCTTGCGTCCAAGATTCAAGTCAGGCAATTTACGCTACAATTAAAAAAATCACTGCCGAAATTGAGTCAAATCCTCAGATTCAAGACTGGCTGAACACCAATCCCACCGCCGCCCAAACTCAAAGATTTCAGCAGTTAATAGCATTAGGACAAAGTTTAGAAAAAGTATTAATTCCCCTTGGTGTTGTCCGTCCAGATTGGCGCACAAATTCCAGATTAGCGGGGATTGATTCGGAACTTAAAAAAACCTTTTTCGGTGGTATGGCGAATTTGATAAAAGCTGCTATTAGTTACCGAACAATGTTACCGAGGCGCACCCAAGATGAAATCGCCAAAGTTCTATTAAAACAGGGGGCATTTTTATGGATAATTCGCACAAATCAAGTCGGGGGATTTGACTCAGACATTGAGCCGATCGCACCAACAGGACTTTGACTTAGGATCGTAAATTAAATAACTTACAATTTTAATTATTATTGTGGAACAGGCATCCTGCCTGTTCAAGACGGGCGGGACATCCCACAAATTTGTGGAAGTTATTTAATTCTCATTCCTTATCTCAAATCCCTCAAACAACCCTAATAGAATAGCTTGTAGTTTGTAGCGCAATGCGCACCGGCTCATTTTTTATCAACCGGTGCGCAATGCGCACCCTACAATTTATCGACAAACCCTTACCAAGGAGTGACTGCAACAGTGCCGCCCGGTGCCACAACTACTCGGAAATCAGCCAGCGGTTCCGCAGGTGGCCTGCTACCAATCGGTTTGTAAAGCAATGCAGAAAACGGTGTTTCAGGTCGATCGACTGCGGCAGAATTCTGGGACTTGTAACCAACAATCGCCCCATCCTTAGCCACACTCACCCGATAAACCAACTCCGTATTAACAACAGCAGGCTTATTCTTCAAAACTCCATCAATTTCCTGAGAAAGTTTGCCCTTCAACAGGTCAATTTCTGCCGGATCGGTAATTGCCACGGCTGTCGCCCCAGGAGTTGCCCCAGGAGTGGGCAAAGCTTCAGAAACAGGACTCGGCGTGCTTTCCGGTGCAGTGTTCGACTGCGGTGTGGCGCTTGGTGAGGCGATCGGAGTCGGCGAAGTCGATTCAGCTTTTGGAGTCCGATTCCCTGGTAGCAAACCGTCAGCCGGAGGCGTAGGATTGGGATTCGGCGAACCCGAACCGCCCGAATTCGGCGTGCCGAGATTCTGGCCCGCAGGATTGGGTTGTGGCACCGGATCTCTCGGGCGCTGGATTTCGGGTATTGGCACCAAGAAAAATGCCATCGCAGCCAAAGCCAAACTCGACACCCCCACCACCGCCGGCAAACTCCGCTTCGCCAAAGGTTCGGCTGATTTGATATAACGCTTAGAAATTGGGGTTAATTGCAGCGACAATTCCGGTAGCGTTTGCGTGTCTGCAAAAAATTGGTCGATCGCCTCTACTAAATCAAATAGCTGTACCGTCGTCAAATCTACTTGTGCCGACAGTTCTGTTTTTTCGACGCTTTCGCGATCGCTGCCTGGGGAGGCGGGTAGAATGGTCAACCGATGGGAATTCCCGTCAATTCTGTGCAACTGCACCATCCCCAAATTCGGGCCGTACCGATCGGGATAATGGACTCCACTCATAAATTCTTGAGCGTAGCCGCTGACAGCCCTCACCAAGCTTTCAAAAAATTCTCGTCCCCCACTGAGGGGCTCCCCGATACCTGTCAGATAGCATTCAGCGCTCATTAATATCGAAAGCACTGGCCGCATATCTAATTGGCTGGCCGCCGATCCATCGCTCAACCCTTCTAGAACCAGAGTGCAATTTGGCAGATTATACTGACGCGTAATAGTCATTTTTATTCAATTTCTCCATCAAACAGGCTAACCCAGAAGCGCTGCATTCCGGCAGTGCCTGTACAAAATAGCAGTTTGCTCAACAAGTTCAAAGCTAATTCGTTGAGCTTGTCGTCGGAATCGTAAGCTACAACTACCGATCGCTTAGGGTTCATGCGCGATCGAAAGTGTGCTCTAAACCGTTCCAAATATTCGGCAAGCAGCAAGTTCTGGTTGAGGGGGATATTTTTCGATTGCAACTGCTGCGAATCTTGCAGCAACTGCCGAATTATCGCGGTTAACCTGCGCGCCATATTGCAGGCGATCGCTACCAGAGCTTTTGCCTCGACAATGGTAAGGGAGCGGCGCTGGGTATAGCGTCTCAGCGGGTTAGTATTGCGCATCAGCCAAAAGGCAACCCGATTTTTGATAATTGATTCCAATTCCAACTCCTTCGACACTGCCAGCATTTCTTCAGCACCTCCGAGATACAAGGCTTCGATCGCCAGCAACATCAAATCAATTTGCAATCTAGCCCGGCGGGGACACCCACCATCGTTCGGCGACAAGTCTGGCAAACTGTCTAAAATCAACGGGTTTGACTCGGTAAGCGAAGTTTCTGACGGCATTAAAATCACGGGAATATCCATTCCAAACTATACGGGTATGTGGGGTCTCGGGCATGACAAATTTTGAATCGGCGACTCCGAGAAAGATACTTTATTTCAATCTTTGACTTTTAAGTATATTTATCAATTTAGCAGCAACCGACCGTCGCGGGCGAGTTCCGGCGGGGGGAGTTCGATCGCAGCCAAACGTACTAGAGCGCTTAAAGCTTTGCGATTCCTTGCTTCGACAGGATCAAAGGACAGAGTTTGATGATTATGCTGCCCACCGCGATCGATCTAATGTTGCTGCTTCTGGGGTTGCGCCACGGCCGCTTTTTCAGCAATAAAATCAGTAGCCGCCGCCCCATCTTTCAGACTAATTTTTCCCGTGAGTCTTTCTTTCTCAACAATTCCTCGCAGTTTAACAGAACTGTTTTCACCTGTTGCTGTGGACTCGCTGCAACCCGCTAAATTAGGAACAGCACCCGACAAACTCAATCCTTGATTTTCCCACTTACCAAGTAAAGCTGGTTTTTCCTCGGCTGTTTTTTGCCGATCGCCATCGAAGGTGCCCGATCGCAAATTACCGCTCAAATAAACACCAGATTGCTCGATTGTCAAGACCAAAGAATTAGATTTCAGACATTCTGGCAAACTTTTACCATCAAAGCGATAACTTCCGGCAATTGCTGGAGCCGCCTTTAAATTTGCTTCCCCGTAAGCACTTACCACTTTAAATAGCACGGCAACAAACGCCACCGAAATACCGTAAAATGCCAGCGATTTTAGGCTTAAATGATTCATAATTTTCGGGAATTGGGAATTGGGAATTGGACAATTATCTCCCAATCTCCCAATCTCTCCCTCTTGCTTCTGTCAACTGTCAACTGTCAACTGTCAACTGGGAGCAAGTACCGAAGCCAAGTGCGATCGAACTTTAACGTAACACCGCGCAATCAGCAGCGAAGAATGACACTGCACCGCCAATTCATCAGTATACTGTCCCAAAGTTTGGCGTTCAATTCCCCACTCCCGACTCGTACCCGCGATCGTCAAATCAGCATCAGCAGAAGCAGCCACCACCGCTTGAATTGGCTCAGCCGCCTCCACAATCGGAGTTTCAATCCGCGATCGCACCTCAGCCGGCAACTGATCCATCACTCGCTGAAACTCGTAACTCAGCTCATTTCCCTCTTCCCCCTCAGTCGCCACCCGCAGCACCGTCAAACGGCGTTCCTCACTATTCACCAACAGTCTCAGCGCCAATTCCAACCCCAAATCATCATGAATATTTGCCGCATAAGGCACTAACAAATTATTCAACCGTTCCCGACCTCTGTCAACAAAAATAGCGACATCCACCTTAGCGCTGCTGAGAATCTGACCGACACGTCCTCCCAAACGGTTGCTGGCAAAAGTAGGCCTGTGCCATCCTACCAAAATCAAATCTGCGCGATCGAGTTCCGCAATTTGGGCCGTTTCCCGCGCCACATCCTGAGTAATCCGAATAATGGGATGCACGAATTTTTTCGCCTCCGGGAATCCCAAACTATCAATCAATTCTGATAATTTCGAGCGGCGTTCCTGTATAATGCGATCGGCTTCCGCAGGCGTACTTTGAAACACATAATCCTGATTTAATTCGATCAAACTCAGAGGATGCACCGCCGCCGACTGCAAATCGTTACCGCCCACACCAGCAGCAGGCTGCGCCAGGGCGATCGCCAGTTGCAGCAAACCTTTCTGCGTGTTGGGATTAGCAACTGGTACTAAGATTCGATATTTTTGCAGCAATTCTTTAGCCGTTTCTTCACTGCCGCCCGCAACTGGTAAATCTGCTAATTCTGAATCCTCCGGGCTCACTTCTGAAATATCCAACCGAATTAATCGTTTTGGATAAGTCCACTCCAACAATGGCGAAGTCATAAAAGTTGTGACTAAAGCCATAATGACTAACATCGTAAATAGCAGTGGCGAGATTACGCCCAAAGAAAGACCGATATTCAGCACAATTAATTCAGTCAAACCGCGAGTATTCATCATCCAACCCAGCGCTGAAGCTTCGCGTTTGCTAATGCCACAGACTCTCGCAGCAACGTAAGTCCCGAAGTATTTGCCAATAATTGCTACTCCCAAAACTGCGGCGCACAGCAACCACAATTCAGGACTGTTGAGCAGGCCAATTTCAGTGCGCAAGCCGCTATAAGCAAAAAAGATTGGTAGTAGAAATATTAGTACAAAGTCTTCGGTCTTTTCTGCTAATTCTCTGGTAAGCCCGGCATTTTTGGGCATGGCAGTACCAAGCAAAAATGCACCGAAGATTAAGTGAATGCCGATCCATTCCGTAATTAAAGCCGAGGCTACAACTCCCATATAAATGCCGGAAAGGACTAACTGTGTTAATCTGCCGGTGCGGTTGTAGTGTTTGGAAAGCCGCTGTAAGAACCAGCGGACTACAGTCAGCATGAAAGCGATGTAAATTATAGATTCAATAATTGTCGGTAAAGCGCCGATCATTGAATTAGTGCGCGTAACTGCGATCGCCACCGCCAACAAACACCACGCCGTCACATCGTCTACCGCAGCACAAGTCAGGGCCAGCGTCCCCAATTTTGTATTCTGCAAGTTATGCTCTGTAATAATTCTTGCCAGCACTGGAAACGCCGTAATTGACATCGCAGCACCCAAAAACAGGGCAAAAGCTGTAAAGGAAACGCTATTATTTGAAACGATCGGGTACAGCAGCAGCGCTAAGATGCTTCCCAGGGAAAACGGCACTAAAATGCTGACGTGAGAAGTTAAAATCGCGATATCTAAATTGTTTTTGAGATACTTGGGATTTAGTTCTAAACCAATTAAGAACATGAAAAATATCAGCCCTACTTCAGATAGCACGTTGAGAAAAGGAACGGCTTCGGCTGGAAAAAGTGCTGCTGCTGTCGCGGGTGCAACCAAACCGAAGAGAGAAGGCCCGAGCATAATTCCTGCTACAATTTCTCCAATGACTTGAGGTTGTTTGATCGCTCGAAATGCTAAACCGACAAGTCGGGAAAGTGCGATGACAATTAGAACTTCCAACAAGACGAGAATGGGGATGGGCATGGTGTTTTTAGCTTTGGGATTTTTGCGAATCGAGAAGGCACGGCATTCAGTTGATAGTTAACAGTTGACAGTTAACAGTTGACAGTTAACAGTTGACAGTTAACAGTTAACAGTTGACAGTTTCTTTCTGGTAAAGCTGGCAGAATTGTCGATCGCACAAAATGGATAAATAAATAAAAGCTCGATCGAACGTAGAAGGCACAAGACGCGCACCAAGGCTATTCTCTCACAACCGAACAAATGCTTTTATAACCTAGAACCTGGATTTTTGGTTTTTTTAAGATGGGGTTAGTAGTAACTCTAACCGTAGCGTGCGCCCCCCGCACCCAACCTGCGGACTAAATCTCACTCAAGCGGGCGCGTACCCACCACGCAACTCTACGGATAACCCAACCCTACGGATATCAGATAGTCAGAAAAAGTGGTAAGCCTTGTGATAAACTAGAAAAGTTGTTTAAATTCGCACATCCGGGTTTTCGGGTGTTTCGAGGGTGCAAACCTTCAGAAATGCAACCGGATGGAGGATTAACCCGAATACAGGAGTTAGAAATATCATGCCAGTAGTTAGTTTGGCTCAAATGTTAGAGTCAGGTGTTCACTTCGGACACCAAACCCGTCGGTGGAACCCGAAAATGGCTCCCTACATTTTCACAGAGCGCAACGGGGTTCACATCATCGACCTCGTGCAAACCGCTCAGCTTATGGAAGACGCCTACGAGTACATGAGAGTGGCCTCGGAAAAAGGTAAAAAGTTTTTGTTCGTGGGTACGAAGCGCCAAGCAGCCGGGATTGTAGCCCAAGAAGCTCAACGCTGCGGCGCTTACTACGTCAACCAGCGCTGGCTGGGGGGAATGCTCACCAACTGGACGACAATTAAGTCCCGCGTCGAGCGCCTCAAGGATTTGGAGCGCCGCGAGGAAATCGGCGCCCTAGATTTGCTACCGAAAAAAGAAGCTTCCGTGTTGCGCCGAGAAATGGCAAAACTCCAGAAGTATCTGGGCGGAATCAAGACTATGCGCAAGATTCCCGACGGAGTTGTACTGGTAGATCAACGCCGCGAGTATAATGCGGTGTTGGAATGCCAAAAGTTGGGAATTCCGATCGTCTCTTTGTTGGATACCAACTGTGACCCGGATTTGGTTGACATTGCGATTCCAGCGAATGATGATGCTATTCGATCGATCAAACTGATTGTCGGCAAGTTGGCTGATGCCATCTACGAAGGTCGTCACGGCCAGCAAGTCGGCGAAGGTGACGAAGACTACGACTACGAAGGTGGTTACGAAGGCGCTGAATACGATGTCGAAATCGAAGAATTGGATGACCCCAATTATGTAGATCCCGACGAAGCCCCGGACGCTGAAGGCGCAGAAACCGAAAGCTAGTATTGCGATCGGCATCTGACACCAGGCAATTAAAAATTAAAGATTGAAAATTAAAAATAACAATTTTTAGTTGGACATTTTTAATTTTTAATTGTAAATGGCACGAGTCTAAGTCAGTCGATTTTAGATTTTAGATTTTAGATTTTAGATTTACTATCGCATTGAATCTGGGAACTTTAACTTTGGTCTAAAATTTGGGAGTCTCCACTTCTGGCGTCGGCAGCTTGTAGCCGTTTTGGGCGTGGTCATTAGTAGACTTCTGGCAAAATGATTCATTTGTATTGATCTGTGGCGCATTTAAATTGCATATTTGGGGCGCTGCTCAAAGCCCGCTCCACAAGAGTTTGATTATTTCTTGATATACAATTTAAATGTCGCAACAGTTTAGTGACTAATGACTAACGACTAATAACTAATTTTGATTGGGAACTTAAAGAAGATGGCGGACATATCTGCAAAACTTGTTAAAGAACTGCGCGACAAAACCGGCGCCGGCATGATGGACTGCAAAAAAGCCCTGATTGAAAACGATGGCGATGTCGAAACATCAATTGAGTGGCTGCGGAAAAAAGGTCTAGCTTCAGCAGGCAAAAAAGGTGGACGAGTTGCCTCAGAAGGTATAGTGGGCAGCTACATTCACACTGGCGGCCGCGTCGGTGTGTTGGTGGAAGTTAACTGCGAAACCGATTTTGTCGCCCGCCGCGAAGATTTCCAAGCTTTGGTACGCAATATTGCGATGCAAATTGCAGCTTGCCCAAATGTGGAATACGTGAAAGTTGAAGATATCCCCGCCGAAATTGTCGAAAGAGAAAAGGCAATTGAAATGGGCAAAGATGACTTGGGTAACAAGCCAGAAAACATCAAAGAAAAGATTGTTCAAGGCCGCATTGACAAGCGTATGAAAGAGTTGTGTTTGATGGATCAGCCTTTTATTAGAGATCAGAATATCTCGGTGGAAGAGTTGGTCAAACAAACGATCGCCCAAATTGGCGAAAATGTCCAAGTGCGCCGCTTCGTGCGTTTTGTGTTGGGCGAAGGCATCGAGAAGGTAGAAGCTAACTTTGCCGATGAAGTGGCAGCCCAAATGGGTGCTGTTAAGTAATCCAAAATTAAGATTGAGAATTAAAAATTAAAAATGTGAAAAGCTAATTTTTCACATTTTTAATTTTTAAATGGCTGATTCACTGGTTACCAAGGATCGCAAATTAAATAACTTACAATCTTAATTGTTATTGTGGAACAGGCATCCTGCCTGTTCAAGACGGGCGGGACGCCCATCCCACAAGCACCAACTGCTATTGTAGGATGCTATAAGAGCGCACCGGCTGAGCGGCGGGAACCTTAATTTTGAACCCAAACTAGCAGGTAATTTGTAGGGTGTGCACTGCGCACTGATTGATTTTGATACCCATCGAAATACATACTGGTTGACTTTTTCAATGCTTTTTGACACACCCTACAAGATGAGCCGGTGCGCATTGCGCACCCTACAAACTGGATAATCAGACAATTTGTGGCATAAACCGGGCTTTTTTGACCAAGCATTCTATTTTAATTTAATACGGGAGATATAGTGGGAGCAAGAGAACGAATACAGCAAGATTTGGCAGGACTCGAAGAGGCTTTAGCAGCCTTGACTTTGGAGTTTCACAGTACCTACGAGAGTTATTTAACTGCGTTGGGACAAGCGGTGCGGCAGCAATTAATTTTGGCTTGCTATCACCTTTGCACTCAAGCGGTGCCTGAGTCGTTTCTCAAGTTGTCCTTCGACGGGCGGCAAAAAATGCAGCAGTCTGTAAGGCGTTTGGCTGTGGCATCTGAAGAAAAATTGCGATCGCTGGCGACTGAATCAGAAGCAGAAGAGGAAGATGAAGAAATAGAGGAAGACGAATTCGACGAGGAAGATGAATTCGACGACGAAGATGAATTTGACGAAGATGAATTCGACGACGAAGAAATAGAAACAGAGGAAGAAACAGAGGAAGAAAACAAATTTTCCGCCATAAACTATGAATTACCAAGGACAAATCACCAGTTACCAATTCCTACTAATTCCCCAGAAAGTTTAGCGCGCTGGCAATATAGTATTGAAAAGTCGATCGCCCATCATATCAAGCTGCTTTCTCGCGACACCAACCGCTTGCTGCAACAGTCGGGAATCTTGGCCAGTCAATTGCCAGAACCTGTTCTCGAAGCTGCTTCTGGTGCTGAATCGTCCAGCGACAGCGTTGCGGGGCCGCCTAATTTATTAAACATAGTCATTGAAACCGATATTTCCTCAGCCCCGCGAAACTCGGCAGAAACATCGCATCCTAAACCTCTGCGCATCATAGCGATTAAACTGCGTCTGTCAGAAATAGAGTTTGCCGATGCGGGAAGCTCGGCTTGGCGTCAGCAAATTCGCAACCTCTCTGCAAAGTTGAACTCCCTCGGCCGCGATTACCAGAAAAAACAGCGGGAAATGGCCGTGGTGGAGGCTGAGTCGGCTTGGCGATCGAGTTGGTTTGAAAATTAGTTGACAGTTGACAGTTGACAGTTGTCGGGAATTCTTGAGCTATGATTAATAGCTAATGACTAATGACTAATGACTAATGACTAATGACTAATAACTAATGACTGATGACTAATAACCAACCAGAATGGCAGCGATTGCAAAAAGCTCTTTCAGTAGAAGCCGATCGCGGATTTAACGACATCCAAGGCAGTCAATACCGCTTCAGCGAGTTTCTCGGCCTGAGTTTGAGACAACTTGCAGGTTCTGTGGCGGCTTCTGCGCGCGATCGAGCCAGACAACTAGCCGCCGAATTTGACATCTACCCTCAGAAGGATCTCGAAGCGCGCCAACATTCGATCGCCATTACAGTCAGTTTCCTCAGACAAATGGAGCAAGTTTGGGAATCACAAACCACACAAGTAAGACAAGAAAACGCTGCTGATTCAAGCACTCCAGCCGTTTCCGTTCCTCGCACAGCACCTCTGAGTACAGCACCTGGGCCACCTAGCTTGACGCTAGATCAACAATTAACGCGGGTGACAGGCATCGGCCCAGCCAACGGCAACCGCTTGCTCAAACTCGGTTTAGACACCGTATACGACTTGCTTTACTACTATCCCCGCAACCACATCGACTATGCCAAGCAAGTACGAATTCGTGAACTTGTAGCCGGGGAAACTGTTACTTTAATCGCCGAAGTAAAGCGCTGCAATTGCTTTTCTAGCCCGAAAAATAAGAAATTAACGATATTAGAAGTAATTTTAAAAGACAGTACCGGAGAAATCAAAATCAGTCGCTTTTTCGCCGGGCCTCGCTACAGCAATCGCGGCTGGCAAGAATTCAAAAAGCGCGAGTATTGTACAGGTGCGGTGCTCGCAGCTTCGGGGTTGGTGAAGCAGGGGAAATATGGGATTAGTTTAGACAATCCTGAGTTAGAAGTCTTAGATGACTCCGGCGGTGCGATCGAATCGATGAAAGTCGGCCGCCTGATACCCGTGTATCCGCTGACGGAAGGAGTGGATGCTGGTTCGGTGAGGCGATCGATCTTGGCGGCAATGCCGGCGGCGAAAATGTTGCCAGAATCGCTACCTGACGATTTGCGCGATCGTTACGGTTTAATGGGTTTAGCCGATGCAGTGACAAATATTCACTTCCCGCTCGATCGCGATTGCTTGTCCGCCGCCCGCCGCCGCTTAGTTTTTGACGAATTTTTCTACCTGCAATTAGGACTTTTAAAGCGCCGCCAAACCCAAAGAAAAGCTCAAGCTAGTGCAGTCATCCTTCCTAGTGGCAAATTGATCGAACATTTCTATGAAATCTTGCCTTTTGCGATGACAAATGCTCAGGAAAGAGTAATTAACGATATCTTAAATGATTTAGCTTCGCCGCAACCGATGAATAGATTAGTGCAAGGCGATGTCGGCGCCGGCAAAACCGTAGTCGCCGTAGTCGCAATGCTAGCAGCAATTCAATCCGGCTATCAAGCAGCTTTAATGGCGCCGACGGAAGTTTTAGCAGAACAACATTACCGCAAATTGGTAGGTTGGTTTAATTTGATGCACTTGTCTGTCGAACTGTTAACTGGTTCGACAAAAGTAGCCAAGCGTCGGGAAATTCACAGCCAGTTAGAAAGTGGAGAATTGCCTGTTTTAGTCGGAACTCACGCGCTGATTCAAGATACGGTAAATTTCCATAAACTGGGTTTGGCAGTAATTGATGAACAGCACAGATTTGGCGTCCAGCAGCGCGCTAAATTGCAGCAAAAAGGCGAAGCTCCCCACGTTTTGACGATGACGGCAACTCCCATTCCTCGGACGCTGGCACTGACGCTCCACGGCGATTTAGACGTGAGTCAAATTGATGAACTTCCCCCCGGTCGGCAGGCGATTCAAACGACTGTTCTGTCGGCAAAAGAACGCAGCCAAGCTTACGATTTGATTCGGCGGGAAGTGGCGAGCGGGCATCAGGTTTATGTGGTTCTGCCTCTGGTGGAGGAGTCGGAAAAGTTGGATGTGCGATCGGCAATTGAGGAAAAAGAGAAACTTGAAAAAAGTATATTTCCTGAATTTAGGGTGGGTTTGCTCCACGGTAGGATGAGCAGTGCTGACAAAGATGACGCAATTACTAAGTTTCGGGACAAAGAAACTGATATTTTAGTATCTACAACTGTCGTGGAAGTCGGAGTCGATGTGCCGAATGCAACGGTAATGATGATTGAAAATTCGGAGCGTTTTGGACTGTCACAATTGCACCAGTTGCGGGGGCGAGTCGGTCGGGGCAAAAGTCGTTCTTATTGTTTATTAATGCCCGGTTCCAAGACTGCGGAAGCTATGCAGAGAATGAAGGTTTTAGAACAATCTCAAGATGGGTTTTTTATTGCAGAAATGGACATGAGATTGCGCGGGCCCGGCCAGGTTTTGGGAATGCGGCAGTCGGGTTTGCCAGATTTTGCTTTGGCGAGTTTGGTGGAGGATCAGGAGGTTTTGGAATTGGCGAGGGCTGCCGCTCAAATGGTAATTGAGAGTGATGAAAGTTTGAATCAGTGGCCGGTGGTGCGGGATGAATTGGATCGGAGATATCGGCGGATGATGAGTGGCTCAATTTTGACTTAGACGCGGTTTAAACCGCCGGGTATTCTCCTTTATAAAATAAGGCAATTTAAATCACCCATTCTTCAACCTGCGGAGGCACGTGAAAGTTTGCGTAAATCTCAGAAACCGGGTTTCTCTCTATATTTCTCGTCACCCAACCCAAAAACTCGTAGAAACCCGGTTTCTCGGCACTCGCTGTAAATCTCAGAAACTGGTTTATCTCTATATTTCTCGTCACCCAATCCAAAAACTCAAAGATGTCAAATGGGTTCTATAGACGCCGTTTAAACCGCCCGGTATTTTCTGACCCAAAAAATTGGGTTTTTTAGCTTTGTCTGGGTTATTTTTATGAGTTGTAAGGATTCCCGCACTTATTGAACCAAGAATCCTTCCCAGGAATGACCCAAAAGTGTCAAAATTAAGATAGTCCTGCGAAAAACAGGGAAAAGAAAATCCAGCCCGTACAGGCTGGTAAGGCAGAATTAATTCCTCGCTTGTCAAGCTTGCAGTTGGTCGCCGACGGTTCGTCGAATTTAATCTCAACAGTAATTATGAAAGATCTCACTCGTTATCGAAATATTGGCATCTTCGCCCACGTGGATGCTGGCAAAACCACCACAACTGAAAGAATCCTGAAGCTGACAGGCAAAATCCACAAAATTGGTGAAGTTCACGAAGGCGCGGCGACTACTGACTTCATGGAACAGGAGCAAGAGCGCGGGATTACGATTCAATCCGCTGCTACTACCTGTTTCTGGAACGAGCATCAGCTCAACATCATTGATACTCCCGGACACGTCGATTTTACGATCGAAGTTTACCGTTCGCTGAAGGTTCTCGATGGTGGTATTGGTGTATTCTGCGGTTCGGGTGGAGTTGAACCGCAATCGGAAACTAACTGGCGCTACGCTAACGATTCTAAAGTTGCTCGTATCGTCTACATCAATAAGCTCGATCGCACGGGCGCAGATTTTTACCGAGTTGTCAAGCAAGTCGATAAAGTCCTCGCAGCTAAACCGATGGTAATGGTTTTGCCGATCGGCATTGAAGAAAAGTTTTGTGGCGCGGTAGATTTGCTGACCCGCAAAGCCTGGATCTGGGATGACTCCGGCGATCCGATGGGCTACGAAATTACAGATGTTCCGGCCGACATGGTCGATGATGTCGAGAAATACCGCGAACAGTTGATCGAACTCGCCGTCGAGCAGGACGATCACCTGATGGAACAGTACCTCGAAGGAAACGAGCCGAGTATCGAAGACCTCAAGCGCTGCATCCGCAAGGGTACCCGCGACTTGGCATTTTTCCCGACTTACTGCGGCTCGTCGTTTAAGAATAAGTGCGTGCAGTTGGTGCTCAATGCAGTGGTTGACTACCTGCCGAACCCAATGGAAGTATTGCCACAGCCAGAAGTGGATCTCGAAGGCGAGGAAACCGGCAATTTCGCGATCGTCGATCCAGAAGGCCCATTGCGCGCCCTGGCATTTAAGATTATGGACGATCGCTTCGGAGCTTTAACCTTCACGCGCTTGTACTCCGGTAAGATTTCCAAAGGCGATACCGTACTCAACACCGCCACAGGCAAAACCGAGCGCGTCAGCCGTTTGGTAGAAATGCACGCCAACTCTCGCGAAGAAATTGAATCTGCTCAAGCAGGCGATATTATTGCGATCGTGGGCATGAAAAACGTCCGCACCGGACACACCATTTGCGACCCCAAAAATCCCGCAACCCTTGAGCCAATGGTGTTCCCAGAACCAGTCATCTCCATTTCGGTAAGACCGAAAGTCAAAGGAGGCGAAGAAAAAATGGGAGCAGCGCTCACCAAGATGGTGCAAGAAGATCCATCCTTCCACATGGTGACAGACGAAGAAAGTGGCGAAACCATCCTCAAGGGCATGGGGGAACTCCACCTCGACATCAAAGTGGACATTCTGCGACGCACCCACGGCGTCGAGGTAGAAGTTGGCGAACCGCAGGTAGCTTACCGCGAGTCCATCACCAAGCGCCTCGAAGACAACTACGTCCACAAGAAACAATCCGGTGGTTCAGGTCAATTTGCGAAAATCGGCTATATTGTCGAACCCGGTGAAGTCGGAAGCGGTTTCGTATTCGAGTCAAAAGTAACAGGCGGTAGCGTACCGAGAGAGTATTGGCAAGCAGTACACAAAGGCTTTGAAAGCTGCATCGATGTTGGCGTCTTGGCTGGTTTCCCCTGCTTAGACTTGAAATTCACCCTGGTTGATGGAGGTTTCCACCCGGTTGACTCTTCAGCAATGGCTTTTGAAATTGCTGCCAAAGCCGCCTATCGCCAATCTGTACCCAAAGCTGGGCCTCAGTTGCTGGAACCGATCATGAATGTCGATGTCTTCACCCCAGACGATCACATGGGCGATGTCATCGGCGACCTCAACCGTCGCCGGGGCATGATGAAAGCTCAGGAAACCGGACAAACAGGCGCGCGGATCAAGGCAGATGTGCCGTTGAGCGAAATGTTTGGCTACATTGGCGATTTGCGTACCATGACATCTGGGCGCGGCCAGTTTTCGATGTCTTTCTCGCACTATTCTCCTTGTCCGAGCAACATTGCAGAAGAAGTGATCAAGGAAGCGAAAGAGCGTCAAGCTGCTAAGTAGTGTGTTAAGTGCGATGGCTTCGCCCCGGCTTGCGCCTACGTACTCCACGAATAGATAGCCAGAAACCGGGTTTTTTCCCTAATCTCATCGCTGCGGCGAAGGATTTCGTAAAAAACCCGGTTTCTTTGATTTTGGTGCGTTGATTTGCGTTGATTTGCGGTTTCGGGCGATCGAAGCTGTAGGGTGTGTCGCCATTAAAAATCTCTGCATCAAAATCGACTTTTCGACTAGCGACGCACCAGCCCCCCTAGCTCTACAAATCCGAAAATATATTGTAGCAATAATTATTAGAAATCAAATAAGTCAACTATCATATTTGCTAACATACAATTAATAATTTAAAACCGAGGCAGGTAGCCATGACAGCCACCCTAATCCAGAATCAAAGTAGCGGAATTCTGCTAAAAAACATTAGCTGGAAAACCTACGAATCCCTGCTGAATGAGCTAGGGGAACAACCGGGAATTCGTTTGAATTACGATCGCGGAAATTTAGAAATTATGACTCCATCAGCACCGCACGAAGGTAGTAAGAAAATTTTAGGCCGTTTTGTCGAAAGTGTCACAGAAGAATTAAATATCGAAATTCGGAGTTTGGGTTCACTAACTTGTAGGCGCGAGGATTTGGCTCGTGGTTTAGAACCCGATCAGTGCTACTATATCGAGAATGAAGCAAGTGTCCGCAATCTCCAGCAAATCAACTTAAATCAAGATCCGCCACCAGATTTAGTCATCGAGATTGACATCACCAGTAGTTCGATTAACCGAATGGAATTGTATGCAGTTTTGGGCGTCCCAGAAGTCTGGCGTTATGACGGTTCCCTCCTGAAATTTTATCAGTTAGAGGGCAAAGAATATGCAGAAAGAAATGTTTCTCCTAAGTTTCCGTTTCTCTCTGCTGCTGAGATTCTCCGTTTTCTAGAAATGCAGAATACTGCGGGAGAAACATCAATGATTCGAGCATTCCGGGAGTGGGTGAGGACTCAAATTCAGTCAGGCGAGTGATTCAGGCTGCAATCAATCAACATCATATTTGCTAAAATACAATCAATAATTTAAAACCGAAGCAGGTAGCCATGACAGCCACCCTAATCCAGAATCAAAGTAGCGGAATTCTGCTAAAAAACATTAGCTGGAAAACCTACGAATCCTTGGTAAATGAGCTAGCGGAACAGCCAGGAATTCGTTTGAATTACGATCGCGGAAATTTAGAAATTATGACTCCGTTAGATACGCGCAAAAAGTACAGCGAACTATTAGGACGTTTTGTACAAACCCTGACGGACGAATTGAATATTGAAATTTGCAGTTTGGGTTCACTAACTTGCAAACGCGAGGATTTGGCTTGCGGTTTGGAACCCGATCAGTGCTACTATATCCAAAATGAGGATCTGGTTTGGAATAAAAAAGAAATCGATCTCAATCAAGATCCGCCGCCAGATTTAGTGGTGGAAATTGACGTGACTAGCAGTGCGATCGATCGCCTTTCTTTATATGCAAGTTTAGGCGTACCGGAAGTTTGGCGCTACGACGGAAATCGTTTAATAATTTATCAGTTGGAATCACAGGAATATGCAGAGTGCGAGGTTTCCCCGACTTTTCCTTTTTTGTCGCAAGTTGAGATGCTGCGGTTTTTGGAATTGAGGAGGACTACCAAAGAAAATGCTTTAATTCGCTTGTTCGGGGAGTGGGTGAGGAGTCAAATTCAGTCAGGGGAGTGAAGCAGGGCGATTCCGTAGGGGATGGCTGGGTTTGACGCTCTTTTTAGCAACCGCAGATGAACGCTGACTGACGCGGATGGATGACTCGGGCGATCGGCGATCGCCTCAAATGTACCCCAATTTTGTCTAGCAAATCTTAAACCGTATCGCTAATGTTCTCCTCCATCTCAATTTTGATAGAGATGCAACGTGCTCAACAAGAGACGCAACGCTCCGAACAACAGGCCGGGCGAGCCGATCGCCCGGCCGCAAAACTGCGAGAATTAAATATTGACCCAGATACAATTTAGCAATTTTATTTCATAAGATAGCGAGGTTGACATGACCGAAATAAATCCCGATCGCACTACTGGAACAATTGCGATCGATGTTTGCGCTCAATCAAACGGGCAGTATCTTTGTCAGATTTCGTCGTCTCTGAGCGATCGCCCCGACGATCCCATGAATTTTTACGGACAAACGAAAGAACACGCGATCGCGATCGCCTTAGAAAATTTAGCCTCTCGCTACCGCCAGCAAGCCGAAGAGTCTCAAAATATAGATTGGGACGCGGTGGAAATTTCGGATTCTGGAGAGCCAATTGAAAAGCGTTATCACGTAATTTTGCACTACGAACGAATTGCTAAGGATGAATCTAAGTTTGAGGCAATGCACAACACAATGATGGGAAATACAGTAGTTGAGAATGCCAAAATTTCAATAATTGAGATTGCTCCAGATATCGAAATCGAGGCCAGAGAGCGATCGGGATATTGACTTTTGTGATCGTGACAAGCGATCGCCATTTTAGTAAACTAGAAAGCGATCGCCCGAAAGCCAAACATCTAAATCAAAGTGATATTAGCAGTCACAAAACTTAAGAGAAGTCGATCGGGACTCACTGAATTAACAACAGCCAAAACTTGACCAGAATCAGCAACTCGAATCACCGTGTTGCAAGCATCAGCCTCCAGCCGCAAGTTAGCAGCCGTCAAACCTCCAGAAAGTCCGATCGAATCAATTCCCACCTGAAAATCGGCGATTAAATCTGCAAAAGCTACATCCGTCGATGCTCCCTGAAGTCGCAAAAAAAACAAGTCATTTTCCGACCCGCCAATCAAGGTATCTTGAGCCAAATCGCCGCTAATCGTATCATTTCCTGCCCCGCCGAACAGCAAATCTAACCCTTTGCCACCAAACAGAAGATCGTCGCCATTGTCACCCGTGACACTATCATTACCTCGATCGCCCCTGAGTCGATCGTTCCCATCACGGCCGACAACCAAATCGTTATCCTTGCCACCAAACGCAACATCATCGCCAGCAGCACCATCGATCGTATCACTGCCTGGATTACCCAAGATGCGATCGTCCCCATCACCTCCAAACAAACTATCGGAAGCATCCAAACCAAATACCGTGTCATTGCCTCTGCCACCATTGATACTATCTTCACCGCTAGTACCAAACAGCAAATCATCCCCTGCATTTTCCAGAGTCAGAATCGACCCAGGTTCCAGTACAGGCATCGGTATAGATACCGGACTTGGACATGATGCCGTTGGAGTTGGAGTCGGAGTTGGCGTACCTGCAGGCGTTGGAGTTGGAGTCGGAGTTGGCGTACCTGTAGGCGTCGGAGTAGGGACTGGTGGAGCCGGAGGGGTTCGTACAGGTGTTGGCGTCGGTGGAGCCGGAGGGGTTCGTACAGGCGTTGGCGTCGGTGGTGTTGGTGTCGGAGTTGGTGGTGTCGGCGAAGTTAGTGTAGGCGAGGTGGCAAAACTACTAAAAATTTGTGTACTGCTGAAATTGCCCACCGTTTGGATGACGCCAGCACCGGGAGTAGTTCCAGTCGGCGTAGCAAAGAAGTCCAAAATCTCCACATCTTGAGCATTAACCGTGCCATCTTGGTTCAAGTCAATTACCAAACTTGTACCATCACGTCCCAAGCCCGTCTTTCCAGATGCCAAATTGAGTGAAAGCGTTACTCCCGCAAAGCTGAGGGAATTTATGCCGCCCGTATCTGAAATAAAGCTACCTTGAGCCGTTGTACCATCCAACTGATAAAAATCATTGCCCACCCCTCCAGACAATTCGTCAGCACCGCCGCCACCAGTAAGGGTATTATTGCCATCTCCTCCCAATAGAAAATCATCGCCCAAGCCGCCATTCAAGGAATCATCGCCAGCATCCCCGCTCAGAAAATCATCGTCCGCCCCCCCATTCAAGATGTCCTTGCCATCACCACCAAACAGGAAGTCATCGCCATCACCACCAAACAGGAAGTCATCGCCAGCCAAACCACTTAGGAAATTAACGGTAGTATTCCCTGTCAGAGAATCATTGCCACTGCCACCTTCAATGTCTTCAATACCGATGAGAGTATCGGTTCCCTCTCCCGTTGCCGTCCCAGTTGTCAGATTAGCGACTACCGGGCCAGTTGCACCGTTATAAGAAACCAGGTCAAAACCTTCTCCACCATCAACCGTGTCATTGCCAGCTTCCCCAGACAGGAAATCCTCGCCTAATCCGCCGCCGAGGAAGTCATTGCCATCACCGCCGAAGAGGAAGTCACCTCCATCCAATCCTGACAGAGAGTCATCGCCAGCCAAACCACTTAGGAAATTAGGGCTAGTATTTCCTGCCAGAGAGTCCTTGCCACTGCCGCCTTCAATATCTTCAATACCGATCAGAGTATCGGTTCCCTCTCCCGTTGCTCTCCCTGTTGCAAGATTTACCAGCACTGGAATTGTCGCTGTGGCATAGGAAACTAAGTCAAAACCGTCTCCGCCATCAATCAAATCGCTGCCAGAGCCTCCAGCCAGAAAATCGTCGCCGAGTCCCCCTTTGAGACTGTCATTGTTATCACCGCCGAAGAGGAAATCGCTGCCATCCCCGCCATCGATCGAGTCTTTGGCAAAACCGCCAATTATTACATCGTCGCCCAATCCGCCTAGAAGGGTAGTAGATTTGTTCGCACTGGAGAGAGTCTCATCGCCGATCAGAGTGTCATCCCCCGCGTCGCCAAGCATGAGGTCATTACCGCTAAGATTGCCCAGAAAATCATTGCCTTCACCGCCGCTGAGAGTCGAATTGCCGAGTCCGTCAATCAGGGTATCATCACCAAGTCCGCCGAGGAGGGAGTTATTGCCGTCATCGTCCAAAAGAGCGTCCTTACCTCCTTGGCCGACGAGGGTATCATTTCCTGCGTCTCCGAATATCGTGTCATCGTTCGCAGTTCCTGTGAGTAGAGTGTCATTGTTATTTGGTGCAAAAATAAGTGCCATGACTGCATTTCCCTGATGTTGTGAGTCTCGGATTTTCTGCTACTTCAACCGTGTTATTCCGGTTTGGTGGATTTAAAGCGGCTTTCCATCTTTTGGTTTTCGTAAGACATTACCCATTGGTGTTGCCTAACCAAAAAAGTCTCTAACGCCTTTCACTATCCCCTCTCCTGCGGCGCTGCCGCCAAACCCTCCGATAATCCCTCCGGCAATCCCTCCAGCTACCGTACCCAATCCTGGCACTACTGAGCCGAGGGCTGCCCCAGCCGCTGCCCCAGCCGCTGCGCCTCCCCATCCGCCAGCAACGCTACCGGCAGTTTCCTGGAAGTTCTCCCCAAATCCACCATCCTCGTTGTAGGCATTGTTCAGATCAATTACATCGGTTACCAGCCCAAGGGGTCTGGCAAGCTTAGATACGCCGTTCAGCAGTGAAGTGCTTACTGGAGGGCGAACAGGAGGGCGAGCTGGAGCGTCGTCTATGGGAGGACGAGCTGGAGGGCGAGCTGGAGCGTCGTCTATGGGCTTGGGAGATTCTATTGCTGGAGGGCGAGCAGGAACGTTGAACCTCGGAGGCGGAGGGTTTATATTGCGAGGTTTTGGTTTCCGACGTTCAACATCGACTTCTGGGTCTTCCTCGGACTCGACTGGAAGGCGATAGTCTTGGGGTTTGGGAGGTGAGTTTATATTGGGAGGTTCAACCTCGACTCCTGGGTCTTCTTCGGACTCGACTGGGTTATTCTGGGAATTGGGATCTGTATCTACCCGAACGTTCTTGACTGCTACAGGGCGACGTTGTTTATCATATTTTTCCCGATGCTCAGGATCATCGCAATCTGGCGGGTTCCCCACAAATCGAACGACAGAGGTTGGTGTATGATACAGTTTTTCATCATCCTTTGGATTTGGATCACGAATCCGGCCGTTTCTGTCCAGAGCATTATTATCCCGTGCTTCCTGTTCTCTTGACCTTTTTCTTCTTGCTTCCTGCTCGGTTGCCTTCACTTCTATCCCAGTTACCGTTCCATCTTTTGATATCGTGACTAGATCAAGACGACGACCCACAGGAGTGTCTTTTATATATTGCTCTTTTTTTCCAGTTACACTATTTTCCCAAGTCAATTTTCCGAACTTCATATCTTCTTTTGTCGTGGGCTCTATCCAAAAGCGTTCAGTAAAAACTTTGTCAATATCGTCCTTTCGGCACTCCTCGTAGTATTTTTTCCAGGCCTTCTCGGTTGCCGCGCCCGCCTTTCCGTTTTTAATATTTTGTATCCCTTGCGCATTCGGTGGCCTAGTATCAAACAATAGGTTATTATCATCATCAAAGCTGTAGTATCCGGGGATATAAACTTTTGTTCCGATCTGAAGTTGCTCAGCCTCTTGCTCTGTAAAGCCTTTAAAGCCTTTGCCGTCCGCTGTCTTCTGGAGGAGTTCCCTCCAGCGATTTGCATCACCGAACTGATCTTGAGCGATCTTCGAAAGGGTATCTTTCTCAACAACTACATAGACTTGTTTGTCCGGAAAGACATTTTTTTGGCTCGGAAGTTTATAAGCCTCTCGCTCTGTAAAGTCATTGCCGTCCGCTTTCTGGAGGGAACTCCAGTCGCTACCTGTTCCTAATTCTTTTTGAGTATCGCCCGAAACAACTGATGCCGCTAAATTGGAGGGGTTCGGGTTAAGTAACTCGTCATATCCCCCTGCCCGATCGACTCGATCGCCAATCGGAACTGGTGCGGTAATGGCATTATCCATTAACGCCTTGCCTACTTGTTGAGCAGTGCGATCGATCGGAAAAATTTCGCTTTCATTTCCATATACCGATGAGGCACCAGAGCGAGCTTTCGTTTGAGAGGCACTGAGGGTGCGATCGTCAGACTCCAAAAGAGGATTCATCGGAATGCCTCCAAGAGCACTATTAGGAGCGTTACTCAGTGGTCGAAAGAGATCGCGATTGATATCAGAAATGCTACCAGGTAAACCAGTAAAGGAGTCTACTCTGGTCTTCAGGCTGTTTGCAGGATCAATTTCGTTGAGAGACATTGGTATATACCTCTGGCTACAGTATTATCACTCAGACCAAACCCACTGATCAGAACCAAATTCGTTCAAGGGGACGTTCTTTTAATTGCGATTCTAGTCTTAGTTACTCAAGAATAGGAATTGCGAATTGGGAATTGGTAATTAGAAAAAGCTATTCGTTTTTGCGATGGTACTTTATGTGCGCCAAGTTGACAAGCAATCTGGGCGATTACTGGTTTCCGCTTCTACCAGTTCATCACATCTGGCGGGCAAAAAATTTAGGAATTACTCGCCGCCAAAATCGGCTCGAAACTTCTGGACAACTCGATTCAATTCCACCGAATGAGAAGCTTTAAATAAAATACGATCGCCCGCAGCGACAAAATCCATCAAATGCCTAGCCAAATCTGCGTGAGAATCCTCCCCCGTAATATCTTCCACCTGCACAAAAGGCACGCCCGCCGCACCCGCAGCCATCGCCGCCGCTTCCTCAAAATCAGCAAACACAAACAAAGCATCGAGATTTAAATCCCGCGCCGCCTTTCCTACTTGTCGGTGAAACTCGATCGCCCTTTCGCCCAATTCCTTCATCGTTCCCAACACCGCAATCCGGCGCTTTCCCGGAGTATCCGCCAACAATCTCAGTGCCGCCAACATCGACTCCAAACCGGCATTATAAGTCTCATCCAGAACCACAACATCAGAAAGCAAATCGTAGCGTCGCGCCCGTCCATCCGGTAACTGCACAGATAAACCTTCCTTTAAAACTTCCCAATCAATCCCTAAAACTTTTCCTACCGCCAAAGCCGCCAAATAATTGACAGCATTGTGGCGTCCCGGCAATGGAAGTGGCAACTCTAAACTATCTAGAATTATGGTATTATTATTTAGAAATTCAGCGCACAAATCCCCGCCTTCCAAGCCGTAAGTTAAAGTTTTTCCATGCCAAATTTTCGACGCAGTTGCCATTAATCTATCAGAATCGTGATTGAGAATCGCAATACTATCAGCAGGCATTTGGGCTAAAAGCTCGCACTTAGCTTGTGCGATCGCCTCTTCGGAACCCAATCGCCCGATGTGTGCCGTTCCCACATTAGTAATTACCGCAATATTTGGACGGGCAATTTGTGAGAGTAACGCAATTTCACCGAGTCCACGCATTCCCATTTCAATTACAGCATAATTGTGTGATGGCGAAAGCTCCAACAGAGTTTTTGGGACTCCAATCTCATTGTTGTAGTTATATTGAGTTTTAAGAACATTTCCCCTCGTTGACAAAACCGCCGCAATTAACTCTTTAACAGTAGTTTTCCCGACCGAACCAGTAACAGCAACTATTGGTATGCTAAATTGGTCGCGCCACCAGGCTGCGATCGCCTGATAAGCTGTTAAAGTGTCGTCAACGCGCAACAGCGGAAAATCGGGTAATTCTTGTTGGTAAGCGCGATCGACTACCGCCGCAATCGCCCCCAAATCCCGAGCTTTTGCCACAAATTGATGCCCGTCAAAATTATCTCCCCGCAGCGCCAAAAAGACTTCGCCCCCCTGAATAGTTCGCGTATCTGTGGCAATACCCGTCCCTACAACTGTCAAAACTCCCTCAGAAGCAGGCAAAGCTACAGTTAAAATTTCAGCAAGTCGGGCGATACTTACGCGACAGACCATATTACCAGCTCTCACATTTCAAATAATTATTTTCACAGCTAATCTTACCTTGCTCAACCTCAAATTGAACTGATAGAGGGTTGCCGACTAGGATTGAGATTAACAATCCTAATACTAAACCGTCAGTTCACCCAGAAATCCGACCGAACTAACCCACAATATTTACCAATAGTTGACAAAATTTATGATAATTTTAGACCTTGCTGATTACCAGCAATTCATGCCATGCTGGTGTTGATAAATAGTTGAACTAAACAAAAAAGAATCGATCGGCTTAAAGTACCGACCGCTTACATCCCCAAGCCTCGGGAGTCCAGAAGCTCGGTGCACTCAAATCAGGCGCTTCATCTGCTGTCTTCATCTGCCAATGGCGCTTAAAGCTCCTGTCCAAGCCTCGGAGGGTTAACCCACAGTGAACGAATATAACAGACAAAGCCAGGAAGAAGAACAGCTACTTTACAACCACTGGCTGGAGTTGGTACAAGTAGAACAGCCCGCCGAACTGATCGGCCGCTTTCGTACTTTATTTATCCACGGCATCGGATATCCCGATCGCACCATCACCGACACACTCGAAAAAATAGCAGCCTCAAAACAAGGTCAACAAGACTTTAAGTACATCCTCAACCGCTGCTGTCACATCCTGATCAACCGCTGGCAAACATACCCCGGCAAGCAAGCAGCCATCCCTGAATTGATCGCTGTGTTTGAAGAAGCCCCGAAAATACTATTTGGATACAATCGAGTCCGAGCGATATACTCCATCCCCCAATTAGTAAATCAATTTACCGAAAGCGAACAGTACCTCACCCTCAAACGCTTAGCCAAAGTCATCACTCACGGCAGTGAAGACAGCAGCAACGGCAAAACCCCCGCCACCCTAGCCCTCGGAACCTTAATTCCCCGATACCCTTACCTCTACAAACACTGCCTCCTCAGCGATGACAGCACCTACGAGCAGCAGAAAATTATTCAAAAAATCCAAGCTCAAAAGCAACAGCAATTTGAAATCGACCTCTCGCAATATGTCGCCCACCAAGTGAGAAAAGCCCAAACAGCCCGCCGAGAGACCTCAATTTCCTTTGGCAGAAATACACCACATATCAAAAATCCGACACTGTTGAGCGACCCGGAACTATTTTTTGCCCTCAAGCAATTTGTCGGAAAAGTAGAAGGAGCCGATACCTACAGACAGCTAGCTGGCCGCTTCACGGCAAACGCCAGCACAACTGCTTCGTACCGCTCATTTAAAGATGACTTGTACGAATACCTGATTTCTTCGGTCACAGACGATCGCTACGGCAAAAGTCAATTCAACGAAAAATTGTATAAGCAACTACAAAATACCTTTCCCCACAACGATGCTCAGAAGTTCAACGAATTTTTAATGATCAGAACTTGCAGCCAGTTATTAAACTTTCTAGTAGTAGAGAGTTCTGGGCGTCCCAACCACTTTGTCTTCATCGACCTGATCTCAAACCTCGGCCCCACCCAAACCACAGGCTTGCTGCTAAAAATTGTCCTAATTTGCCACAAAGTCAAGCCATACCTAGAAAAGCGGTTGGCAATTTTGTTCGGTCACTACGAATTCATTAGCCGAGAAGGGGTTGTGTGGTTAGTCAAAGCCCTAGAAAACCTAAATTTAGCTTTGAGTACCAATTTTGGAAATATAGACGTATCTTTCGTGCGATGAGAGCAAGCCCCAAAACTTTCTGTACTCTCACCTGACCAAACACCAGATTAAATTCGGTGATAAGCTGTTCCCCATTTAAATAGACATCTCCTAAAAAGACTGTTTTAAACAGGCAGGCAGTGCCCGCTCGCGAAGCGTCGCCCCTCCCCCAACGACCGAGGGACGCCTGTTCCACAAGAATTATCGTAGATGTCTCATAGTTGATGTCAATGCAACCAGAAACCAGATCGCAGCCAAAAACCGGGTTTTTAAATCACGCCAAAATTTCACGTTTAATTAAAACTATCTAATTAACTGCTGAAACCTAATCAAAAGACGCTACTCTATGTTAAAATACCAAGTGTGAATTAGATTCAGTTGCAGGCTTTGTTCATTGCTACAGAATTGTTTAAAAACTTGCCCTTCTGTATCGGCAGGGAACTCTCCGAAACTGAAATCTTCGCACTGTCTAAATTTTGGAGTTATTCCTCATGTCGATATACGTCGGTAACTTATCCTACCAAGTTACCCAAGAAGACATCACCACCGTCTTCGCCGAATACGGAACCGTTAAACGAGTACATCTACCTACCGACAGAGAAACCAGTCGCCCCCGCGGCTTCGGTTTTGTAGAAATGTCCACCGATGCAGAAGAAGATGCAGCCATTGCTGCTCTCGACGGAGCAGAGTGGATGGGTCGCGACCTCAAAGTTAACAAAGCCAAGCCCCGCGAAGATGAAGGCGGCGGCGGCGGCCGTGGCGGCGGTGGCCGTGGCGGCGGTGGCGGCCGTGGCGGCGGTGGCGGCGGCGGACGTTATTAATTTCCTAGGGTAAAGATTTGAAATTGGATAGCTAAAATTGGCGATCGAGCTCACCTAGCTCCGAACCACCGTCTGAACAACTTCCGACCTGGTTGATCCCAACTCCCGCTCTACAAGTTTCCCTACCTACTTCCGTAAATATACTGAAAAGCCAGGGAATTAACCCCTGGCTTTTCAGTATCAAAGTATTCAGTTTGAGTCAGCTCAAATCCCGTAGCATCAGAATTAATATTACCCACAGCGGTTGGCGCCCTTCGCAGGGCGAACCGCAGAATCGAACCATCAGGAAACGGCAGTCCCATGTCCCGCTCAATTAATCTGGCGTAGTCCAAGGAGACGTGCAGTCTCCGAGCTATCATTCCGGTTACACCGGAATGATATCAGAAACGGGCTGGACAAGGCCCTTCGAGTGCCATCAGTTTTTAATCGTCAGGTTCGATACTGCTGCCCAATCCATGATTATTGAGCGTTTCAGCGTAAAACTCGGCGTGTTCCAGAGCGCAAACAATCACCAATCCCATCCCGTTAGTGTGGGCTTCCATCATCACATTCACAGCTTGTGGCTGAGTTAGACTCGGTACCGTCGCCATCAAAGTCTGCACCACGTACTCCATAGGATTGAAATCATCATTGTGCAGCAGAACGCGGTAGCGCGGTGCAACCTTGCGGACTGTGGAACGCTTTTCAATAATTTCTACAGACACTAATCTATACCTCCTGACTTGTCGGATGTTAAAATTTGTCAATAATCTTGAGTCGGATTACTCCGCTGTGCAAGAGTATCTCACTTTCAGTTATTTTATTGAAATCTGAAAATTCAGACAAGGTAGCAGCCTGCGCGGGCGGCGATCGGAAGCGAACCCAACAACACGTCCAGGAGGTCCCCAGCCTGTAGCCACCACCTTCCTAGCGTCATCAGAAAGATGGGTAGAAACCCCGTCCTTTTAGGACCGCTTTACAAAAAGACTGAACTAAGGACAACCACATCACAAAAGATGTGCTAAAGTGTGAAAATGGAAAAAGCCTACCGCTACCGATTCTATCCCACGATCGAGCAAGAAAATCTCTTGCGACGGACAATGGGTTGTGTGCGGTTAGTCTACAACAAGGCTTTGGCTGCTCGCACTTTATCTTGGTACGAGCATCAAGAAAGGGTTGGCTACAGCCAAACTTCCTCCATGCTGACGAACTGGAAGAAAGAAGAAGAGCTTGATTTCTTGAATGAAGTTAGTTGTGTACCTCTTCAGCAAGGACTCAGACATCTTCAAACGGCATTTAGCAATTTCTTTGCGGGTGATGCCAAGTATCCTAACTTCAAGAAGAAACATAACGGCGGTAGTGCTGAATTCAGTAAGTCAGCTTTCCGATGGAAAGATGGACAGGTATTTTTAGCTAAATGCACCACTTCATTACCCATTCGCTGGAGTAAACAAATTCCTAAAGGGTGCATTCCGTCTACTATTACGGTTAAATTGACACCTGCCGGACGTTGGTTTGTTTCCATACTCGTAGACGACTACACGATCAAACCACTTCCTAAAATAGATAAATCTATCGGTCTGGATATGGGAGTAACCAGCCTAGTTGTTACTAGCGATGGTGACAAAATTACCAATCCCAAGCACTTTAAAAAGCTTCGCAAGAAGCTAAAAAGGAAGCAAAAAACGTTAGATAGCAAACAAAAAGGAAGTAATAACCGAGAAAAGGCGCGGGTGCAGGTCGCGAAAGTATACGCACAAATAGTCGATGCGCGTAGAGATTTCCTAGACAAACTGACGACTCAACTGGTTCGTGAAAACCAAACGATTGTAGTTGAGGACTTGGCTATTAAGAATATGGTGAAAAACCATAAGTTAGCTCTTGCCATCAGTGATGCTAGTTGGGGCGAACTAATTCGTCAACTAAGTTACAAGTGCCAGTGGTACGGACGAGAGCTAATAAAGATAGACCGCTGGTTTCCTAGTTCTAAGCGTTGTGGAAACTGCGGGTATATTATCGATAAATTACCGTTAAATATTCGCGAATGGGAATGTCCGAAATGTGGGACGAACCATGACCGCGATCTTAACGCAGCCAAGAATATTTTGGCGGCTGGGCTAGCCGTTTCAGTCTGTGGAGCGACTGTAAGACCCCAAGAGAGTAAATCTCTGAAGGCTGGCGCTACGAAGCAGAAACCCAATCAGTGATGATTGGGAATCCCCGCACCTTCAAGGTCGGGGTGGATGTCAAAATAGGAGAAAGGCGCGATCGATTAAAAACAAAAAACTACTACCTGTTGAGTCTCAAGAACTGACGGAACTTTATATGAAACGCAAACCTAAATCCTACAACGACGACAGATTCAGCGACGAATATCGAGATGAAGACTCCAGCTCATTGGGCGGACAGTCTCGGCGCCAACCTCAGCCCAGCAAACCCTCTTTCCTCAATTCCGCCACCATAGGGATTTTAACAGCCGTCTTCATTCTGGGAATTGGGATTGGGATTGCCTTTAGTTCCACAGCTACAATTAGCCCAGAAAACGTAGCATCCCGCGAATTTATCGATCGCAGCGCCCCGAACCCCGAACTTTGCGTGCAATTTGGGGCCAGCGCAATGGTGACAGATATGCGCGCCTACGTCACCCTCAACCCTTTCAACGTCTACATTTCACAACCGACTATGCGCCCCGGTTGCGTGCTGCGAACCAACAACTGGGCAATTCTCGAACAAAGAAAACTCGTCAGCCAAGATCAAGTACGCGATTGCAAAAATCGCATGAATACATTTGGCTTTACCGGTGCCCTGGAAACTCAACCCGACATCAACTGTATCTACCAAAACGACAGCGCCAAAAACTTGTTTATCAACCAGCCTGGTTCAGTAGCCCCAAGCACAGACAATCAAAATTTCTAAATCGTCCATAACTAGCCCATAAGTAGATGTTGAAGGAATAAAGCTTATTTCTTCAACATCAAAAATCGAACTACGGCAAATTTTCGGTCAACTGAACTTTTGAAATTTCGGGTTGAATGGTAGCAGGTTGAGGATGTTGCACAGTTTATCAGGCAAATAAACTAGAGTTGTGATAACCTCATAGATGTGCAAAAATCGGTTCCAACTTAAAACAACCGTTGGAAGAAATGGGGAAAGTCGGTGTAAATCCGGCGCTGTCCCGCAACTGTGATGAGACTATACAGTCTCTTAGTCAGAATGCCCGCCGAACTTGCCGGAACCTGTTCTTGTTCATCTGCGAGGCATAGATGATGGTTAATTCAGCATTTTCAAAATTTATGTATCATGTCTGGCGATCGATCTATTGACCTAGAACGATATTGATTAGATTTCACTAATTCCTGATAAATTTTTAGTCAGGTAACAGTTTTTATGTGACTGTGAACACACGAAGCGAACGTTCACCAATCGACAAGTATGTCGCTACTGTGTGAAAAAATTCTCATAATTTGTGCTCATTTGAACACAGCCTGAGTAGATTTTTATGGTAAATTTCCACTGATTGCATCATGTAAATAAGTTGAGTCATGAAGATTCTAGCTCAGATATTGGGCTATCCTCGGATTCATAAAAACTCGGAATGCAAGAAAGCCTTCCAAGCATTTTTCAGTTGGAAATTAAAGACAAATATTTGATTACAGAGTGTTCCCCTGCTGCAAAATATGGTGAAAGCTGTTACAATACTCGGCGAGGAAGCTAATGCGAGTTGAAGATAACCAGCCGCAAAGTAGCTTTAGCTACTGGCAGAATCAGTTCCTTCACCAAAATAGGTAGACAATTGGATACACCGCTTGGAATAGATTTTTAATCGTTGGCTTAGGTATAGTGATTTTTGATATCGAGGCGATGTTTATTTGTAACTACCTACTTATATCAAGTCCCATCGCTTATGTTGAGTTGAGTACGAGCTTCTGTGCGAACTCGCACTCAAATGATAACTGATATCAATTCCGGTTGCATCTGAATTAATATCACCCAAAATCAGGACACGGCTTGGCCTTAGTCCCTACAATTAATCGAGGTAGAGAAACGGCAGTGCCGTCTCCTATCATGTCTGAGTGCAGCCGGAATTGATATGATTAACCGCACCTGATATTAGGGCTGAATTTAAACTGCAATTCACCCCATCACCTGCTACAACATAATGGCAACAACAGCCACCAGAACTTAATTATAACCTCAGCACTTACCTACACAAAGTAGACATATTCAATGAAAAACGCGATCAAAAAGTCAGACTTTATCCTAGCTCCTTACATGAAGAGCAACAATTTCAAAGCTACTTACCAAATACTTAACACAGTCATTCCATATATATTTTTATGGTTTTTAGCATTTAAAGCTGCTGCAATTTCTGTATGGCTTCTACCGCCAATAATGGTGTTAATGACACTTTTTTCAGGACGTTGTTTTTCTTTGATGCACGATTGCGGACACTACTCTCTTTTTAGTTCTAAAAAAGTCAACCGGATTGTGGGTTTTATGCTAGGTATCGTCAATGCGATTCCTCAGTATCCCTGGTCAAGGGGACACGCTTACCATCACAAAAATAATGGTAATTGGGATATGTACCGAGGCCCTTCGGCGTTGATTTCTACGGAACAATTTGCGGCATTAAGTACATCTCGTCAAAAGATGTATCAGTTACTCAGACACCCATTGATGCTGTTTCCCGGTGGTTTTTTCTACCTGATTATCAAGCCAAGACTGGCGCTGGCATTGGGGATTGCTGGCTTTGTTCGACATACTTTTGCTTGTCTAAAGCAAGATAGTGGCATGAATTTATCTGCAATCATTGCTTCTTATAAATCCAAAAATTGGTATACGACGGCTGAGTTTTGGGATTTACTTTTCAATAATATTTGTGTTGTTGGTAGCTGGGTTTGTTTGAGTAACTTACTTGGGTTTGGCTTTTTCTGGAGTGTTTACTCAATTGTGATGACCTGTTCGGCGGCGATATTTATCTGTATCTTCTTTGTTCAGCACAACTTTGAGGGTTCTTACGCTCATAAAGCTGAGGGTTGGGACTATCTGCTTGGCGCAATTGAGGGCAGTAGTTATCTAAAATTACCAACTATTCTGAATTGGTTTTCTGCTGATATTGCTTACCACAATATTCATCATCTCTCTGAGCGAATCCCTAATTATAATCTTCGTGCTTGTCATAATGCTAATATTCACCTGCTGGCCAATTCAAAAACATTGACAATTCGCGATATTCCTGACTGTTTCAACTTAATTCTTTGGAATTCTGCTTCAGATAGTCTGCAATCGATTGAATCATTGCAAAAGCAAGAACTTCAATTAATTAATCTAGCTAGTTAAAACTCATGGGGAATTATAGCACAATACGGTTTACTTAAGAGGGCGGGTTTTGCCTTGATACAGTCGATTATTTCATAAATTCTGATCTGAACCCGCCCCTACCGCAATATGGTTGACTTAAGAAATTCGTCAAAAAGCCT
>CASBQF010000285.1 GCA_949127775.1 Oscillatoriales cyanobacterium PMM_0080 | reverse complement strand
GCATTTTGCGTTGGGCGGGGGCGGGTTTTGCCTGGAGATTGTTCGTTATTTCACTATTTTAGGGCTAAACCCGCCCCTACATTCTTATTGCACCAAGTCTGTGCATTTTGCGTTGGGCGGGGGCGGGTTTTGCCTGGAGATTGTTCGTTATTTCACTATTTTAGGGCTAAACCCGCCCCTACAGACTACTGTACTTGAGAGCCGTGTGCTCGCGGATCTGAACTACTTGTTTTCACAGGCCCTGTGGGGGGAGTAAAATCCGAAACTTGACCCGATGCTTGGACGTGGGGCAGGGGTTTTCCGGCAATTAAAGCTTCTAAGTTCTCTTCCATAATACTTCGCGGTGCTTCGCCGATTGTTTCTGCAACGCTGCTGCCTTTATTGTTTAAATAAACAAAGTGCGGGATGCCGTCTACTCGATATTTGGTGATTTCGGGCAGCCATTTGTCATTATCCACATTCAGCATCACAAAATTTAGCGGTTCGGCATATTTCTGCTTGATTTCGCTTAAATCTTTTGCCATTGCCTGACAGCTACCGCACCAGTTAGCATAAAATTCCATGAGTGTCGGTTTTCCGTTTACCAAAGCTGTTTCTAATGGTGTCGCAGCTTTTGCCATTTCGGTGAGACTGCTTGATGGTGTCTGAGTTCGTACTCCGAAGAATATCGATACTGAAAGGGCGATCGCTGCTAACACAATTAATAAGTTTCTGAGCTGCGTCGCTGTTTTTACTTCCGATTTTTTGGGTTCGGGCGCAGCAGTTGAGTTGGACGAGTTGGGATTCATAAAATAAATGCCGATTTTATTTTTATGTTTTTATTTTAAATAGCCATCTCAAACTATACCACATTTTGAGAGAATCAGATCGAGATTAGCAAAAAATTGGCGAATATCCGTAATTTAGACCAAGTGCGTTAAAACTTAAGATCAGAAGGATTTTTTGTAAATTATTGAGGACTAAAAACGTGAAAAAACGGGTAACGCTGACGTTTCCCCAGCGATCGATCCAAATGCCTGTTACCTACCGACTGGCCAAGGATTTTAATGTTGCTGCCAATATTATCCGCGCTCAGGTGGCTCCAAATCAAGTGGGCAAACTGGTGCTAGAGTTATCAGGGGACATCGACCAACTCGAAGCGGCGATCGACTGGATGCGATCGCAAAGCATCGGTGTTTCCCTAGCCAGCAGGGAAATACTCATTGATGAAGACATCTGCGTTCACTGTGGCTTGTGCACGGGGGTTTGCCCGACAGAAGCCTTGACCCTTGACCCAGAAAGCTTTAAACTAACTTTTGCTCGATCGCGCTGTATTGTCTGCGAGCAGTGCATTCCTACTTGTCCAGTGCAAGCTATTTCTACTAATCTCTAGCCCACAATTTTATCGGGTCATCTTTTTATTGCCTGATTATACTAATTTTTCTATCGCATGAAAAAAAACTCTTGGCTTTCCCTAACCCTACTTTTTGTTACTTATTTCACCTTTGGTTGGAAATTATCTGAGTTTGATGTTCCCCCGCACCTGACGTGGTTTTTAGCCGTAGCTGCTATTTTAGTGTTAGCTATCGCTTTGTCGTTCCCGCTGAAAGACACCAAAACCGCAATTATGCAGTGGTTTTCTAGTGATTACGGTGCTTTTATTTCTATTATTTTAGGAGCTTTAGTGGCAGTCATAGTTGTTACATGGATGCACCTTTTTGTTACTTGTTTGGTCTTGATTTCAGCCGGAACCTTGGCAAGACTCGATATTCAATTATCAGGTTGGAAAAATTGGCGAGCTTTTGCGGTATTAGCTACCATTTCTTTAACAGGTTTGGTCTTAGGCGGAGGGATCGAGTTTTTGTCAAAAACAGGCCGACTTGTACTATCTTAGTTGGAAAAGGGAAATTGACCGAACCAAATTCTAGAATCGCAACGGAATGCGAGAGCCCAAAAATATCCGAATCGGTGCATCTCAATGAGTGCAATTGCTCTCACATTCCGGCAAACAATTTATTAGTGATAGCTAGAGATTTACTGCTGGAATGCGAGAACCCTTCTGCCATATGCAAAAAAATTAGGCATCTCCTAAAAAGCCTGTTTTGAACAGGCTTTCCGGCCTGTTTCACAAGAATTATGGGAGATGTCTATTAGGCTAAGCCTGATTTGTTTGGGTGAAATGTATCTGTTGCTGAAAATATTATAAGAAGAGCCCGCAACTTCCGCTGCCAAAAAATCGATCGCAATAAAAAAGCAGCTTTCGGGAGCTGCTCGTCAGAATTGCATGAGGTATTCTTTTTAGAATAGGACAGCTTGAATTCGATCGCCGCTGGGTTACATTTTTTGATACGGGAAAGTCGATCGATCAATGGACGATCGTAAAATCGTCACATGGGATGGTAACATTGATGCTAAATTTCCGACAATTAAGTAAGCGTTTAACTGTCCTTGCGCCCTATAGCACGATTGCGGTAGGGCCATTTTATTTTTAGAGAGAACTCAATAGCCGACTTGAACGTATCAGACGAGTCTGCCATCAGTTGTTGGACAAAATCTCCCCACCAAATCCTCACACCTCATAAAACTTACGCGCCCCATCTATTCAAATCCGGTTGATTCCCAAACATTCGGCTGTTAAACGGATACACTCAGTCAGAAATCAGTATTTTTACGCAAATTAAACGATTTTCGATTACAGAATTGGGAATGACTTATGAGGTGAGAGTTTGGAGATAGCTAAAAGTTGCATGGTTTTTGGGAAAGAGTATCAAAAGGCGTCAGAAACCTGGTTTCTGAGTGTATCAATTGATATCATGTACGGTTTTTGACTCGATCGCTTTTTGGATTTCCTCGATCGCCCGACGCGCCACTTCTTCAGGCCTTTCGTTTCCAGGAATGCCAACTCGGACATCTGCTTGAGCGTAGAAACGCTCTCGATCGTTCAAAAGGCTTTGCAGCTTAGATTTTAGTTCGCCCTCCCGCAGTAGGGGTCGAGCGGTGTCCGAACGCAGCCGATCGTACAATTGGTCTACAGGCACATCCAGCCAAACCACGATACCGTAGTGCATTTTACCCCAATTGCTCGATCGGGCAACAATGCCGCCGCCAGTAGCAACAACCGAATTTTGATACGCACACAATTCACCGAGGACTTTAGTTTCTAGTTCCCGAAATGCCTCTTCCCCCTCTCGCTCAAAAATCTCAGCAATTGACTGATTAGCAACTCGCACAATCAGTTCATCAGTATCAAAAAAACGGTATTTTAACTCCCTTGCCAAAATCCGCCCCACCGTGGTTTTTCCCACACCCATCATTCCGACGAGATAGATATTAACTCCCCTCAACAAATCCACCGTCAACTCCTCCGATATTGTGCTATTTTTTCAGGTCAATCGGGCCGCTGCTGGGGCCATCATCGTCTTCAAATACATCATTCTCATCCAATCCCCAATCATCCTCTGTTTCTGCACTAGGATTTTTCGCTTGATCAGCGGGTTGAGGTATGGAATCTTGCGGCGGAACTAGCACGCGATATTCCGCATCGTAGACAGACTCAGTTTGTCCCACCCCAGACTGACTGGGATCTCGATAGCCGTAGGAGTATACCGAGCCAGCCCAAGACTTGCTTTGCGGTTCCTGCTTAGCTTCGTAAGCCTTCGGATTTGCCGCTGGAACGTCATTTACCTGTGGTCGATCGGGCAAATCGCGATCGTCCTCGCCCCAATCATCATCGCCACCACCAGAAGCGGATTTTGAGCCATCCGAAACCCAATCATCCTCATCGTCTGCCCCTGCATAATTCCCCGATTGAGCGAAATCCTGCGCTTCAGGAGGGTTCGGAGTTTCTTGCTGGAAAGTTCGGGCACTGTAACCCGCCGGTGTCCCATACTCAGTTCGGTAAGAAGCAGGAGCCTGAGTTTGGCTATTTTCCCGATCGCGATCGGGGTCAATTTCCGGCTTTCTAGTAGGAGGAGGCGCTGCGTAAGGTGTCCTGTCGTCTTCCTCGAAAGTATCACGACTGCGATTACGGCGATCGGTGCGAGCTTTCGGTTGAGATAAGTAATTTGAAAAACCGAGCAAGCCAGAAATCAACAAAGACGTGACAACTCCCGTGGCCATGCTGAGCAAAATCCAGATAGATAAGGGCGCTTCGGGCGATCGAACTCCCAAAAATACCAGGGATAATGTCGGTTCCACATTTTGCAGGGAAAAAATAGTTAGCCCTACCACAATCACTAGCAAAAATACAGCACGCATATCAATAATATTGGTTATTTGTTAGTTGTTATGGGTTATTAGTTATTAGTTATTGGTTATTGGTTATTGGTTATTGGGGCCCACAAATAACAACTAACAAATAACAACTAACTCCCTTCATCTTCCTTCCAACGTTTGAGAGGAACGCAATCAATCCCCAACTGGTCTAAAGCGCGAGCCACCACAAAGTCTACTAAATCTTCAATAGTTTGAGGATTGTGATACCAAGCGGGAATCGCTGGCACAATTCTAGCTCCTGCTTCCGCCAACGTAGTCAAATTCCGCAGGTGAATCAAACTAAAAGGGGTTTCCCTAGGTACAAGTACCAATTTTCGCCCTTCCTTGAGCTGAACATCGGCGGCTCTTTCGAGCAAATCCGAACTCAAGCCAGCGGCCAATTTGCCTAGTGTACTCATGCTGCACGGAATAATCACCATCCCTTGGGTGCGAAAGGAGCCGCTAGCAATATTAGCACCAACATCTTGCCACGGATGACACCGAAGTTTGCCCATTGTGGGTACTCCTGCGTGTTCCCGCCAGAATTCTTCTTGCATAGTTGGTTCTGCGGGCATTCGGATGTTTAGTTCGCTTTGCCAAACCATGTAGGTAGATTTTGATGCTACCAGTTCGACGGCTCGATCGGCCTCCAACAGATATTTCAGAGTTCGCACCGCGTAAATTAATCCCGATGCTCCAGTCACTCCTACAATTAGCGGGTAGTTATTTGTCATTTGTTATTAGTTATTAGTTATTAGTTATTAGTTATTTGACTGTTGACTGTTGACTGTTGTTATTTGACGGTTGTTATTTGACGGTTGTCTGTTGTTGGCAATTGTTATATCAAATGCGGTTGCACGAGCGAGATGATAGTTTGGAGACGGCAATGCCGTGTCCCTACTCCAAAATAATATTGTAGGGAAACGGCACTGCCGTCTCCTAATTTCTATCAACGTCCCTACCCCAAAATAATATTGTAGGGAAACGGCACGTGCAGTCTCCTAATTTCTATCAACTGTCAACTGTCAACTGTCAACTGTCAACTGTCAACTGTCAACTGACTACTCATCATCATCAAAAGCTTGACTGCCGCCACCAACTGCAACTAAATCAATTTGCTGGCGATAGTAGTCAACGCTCTTAACTTGAACTTCTACCCGATCGCCCAAACGGTACTGATTGCGGTTTTTGCGACCGACAAGAGTTTGTTGGCGCGATCGATATTCGTACCAGTCATCCTTGAGTGAAGAAACGTGCACCAACCCTTCAACTCGCAGAATTTCGCTCTCCGGCGGCCGCACCTCAATTTCCACAAAGAAACCGTAAGACTGAACACCTGTAATCAAACCCTGGAAAGTTTGACCAGTGCGCTCTTTCATCAATCCAGTTTTCTTCAATCCCTGCAAATCGCTTTCGGCATCTTCAGCAACCCTTTCGCGTTCCGTCAGGTGTACGACAGCCGATGCAAACTCTGTCTCAAATTCGTGGTGCAAATCTGGCGGCAGAACATTCCAAGTAATTTGACCGTGACAGGAGGAATGATGCAAGTCAACTTTTTCCTTAGCCCGAGTTGTGCGGCTGCTGCGCCCTTGCTCGAACACTGCTTGCAACACTCGCAGCACCAGCAAATCGGCGTAACGGGAAAGCGGCGAAGTACAGCGCGTGTAACCCTCTGACAGCCCTAAACCGAAGTGTGGCTTGGGAGTTGTGCTGTAAACAGCGGGCTTCATGGTGTCTTCGAGCAGGTAGGTGAGAACTCTTTCGGACTTTAGACCGGCAAACTGCTGGGTAAATCGTTGAAAGTCAAAGGGCAGAACTTCTTCTTCGCTTTCGAGATACAGTTCGCCTCCGAGGTTGTTGGAGAGTTTGATGAACTCTTGAATGTCTGCTGGATCTGGCATTGGCTGGACGCGGTAAATTCCAGGGACACCCAAGGCTTGCAGGTGCGTGGCGACAGCTTGGTTGGCGAGTACGACTAACTCGGAGACAGCCGACTGGGCAGCCGGAGCCGTTGCAAAAGCTCCTAATTCGCCTTCGTCATCGAAGTGAGAGTTAGCGTCGGGCAAATTTAGTTCAAAAGCTCCTCGCTTGAGCCTCGTCTGTCTGGCAGCCTGTGAGGATGCTAATATTTGATCGAGGAAAGGACGGAGGGCGGATGAGGTGGCGCGATCTTCGGCGTCGGAGCCTGGTTCGAGAATTGCTTGAGCTTGTGGATAGCTGAGCTGATAGTCAATTTGAATGACGCTGGTTTGAATTTCGTATTCCAGCAGTTCTCCTGATTCGCTTAGGGTTAGCAGTATGCTAAATGCCAGCCGTTCGGTGTCTAACAGCAGGGAGCAGCGATCGTTCAGGAGTTCTGGGAGTACGGCGATGATTTTTTCTCCCAGATGGGCGCAGGTTCCTCGTTTGCGGGCTTCGCGGTCGATCGGGGTTTCGGGCTGCACGTACTCGGCGGCATCGGTGATGTGGATGCCAACTTGCCAGCCGCCGGATTTGAGGGTTTCGATCGACAAAGCTCTTTCTACTGGCGGATCGGAGAGGAATGAGGCTGGGTCAAACTCGTTTTCGTCGCCCTCGGATAAAATTTCCGCTTCAACTTGAGGGCTCTCGTTTTCGTTGATTTCACCTGGTTCGTTTTTGCTAAAGGTGACTGTCAGAATGTTACGCAAATCTAACCGCTTTTTGATGTCGGTTTTTTTGAGTTTGGTGGGCAAATTTTCGGCTGCTTTGATGACGGCGGCGGGGAAGGAGCGCGGCAAGTCGTGTTTGCAGCATACGATGTCGAGGTCGTCGGCGGCTTCGGCGTCGGAACCGAGTACCTGTACTACTTTGCCGACTGGGCGATGGGTTCCGAGGGGATAGCGTTTGACTTCGACGTGTACTAAATGGTCGATCGCCTCTTGGAGATTTGTACCATTTGCTAGCAAGTCTAGTTCAAACAACAGGCGATCGTCTAAGGGAATTGCTCTGTAGCTGACGCGGCCGGTCGGGGTGGCGGTTTGCTTGACTCGCGCCAGTACCGAGGGGTTGGCGCGTTCGAGAATCAGCATGACTTCGCCTTCGGGCGATCGACGGCGGCTACCTTCTTTGATAATTTTGACTAAGACTCGATCGCCATTCCAAGCTGTCGAGAGATGACTTTCCCGCACATAAACGTCTTCTGAGCCTTCGGCGTCTTGAATTGCAAAGCAAAATCCTTTGCTCGAACAGCGCAGTTTTGCTTCTACCACGTCCTCTTCAGCTACTCGACGATAGCGGCCTTTGTCTTTGATTAATATGCCAATTTTCTCTAGAGCTTCTAATGCAATTTGAAGTTTGAGTTGACTGGTTTCATCATTGCAGTCGAGTTTTTTTTCTAGTGCTTTAGGAGCCACTAATTTGTCTTCTGTAAAATTTGCCAGCAGTGCAGCGATAGAAAATTCCATGTAGCGATTGATCCTCTTTTTTCCAGCAATTAGTCTAATTTTGGCGAAATCAGCCGCACCCTCTCGGGTCATCACTGTGTCTGCTTCCCAACAAATTCGCGGGTTAGTAGGTGGAAACGCGAGTATAGTCAGCACTACCCGTACGCAGGGATTGAGAGCAAATTTTTTCCTGACACCAGCAATTAATTGTTTGCTGTCTGTCTGCAATTGACAGACTGCAATTGACAGATGATGGTGTAGACAAATACCCCGCACCCTATTCCCCAATACAATTTTTTAGCGGTGGTTCCTTTGCTTTTGGCGATCGGCACGGAGCGCTCTTCGCGAGTTAGAAAGCCCCTGTCGGTTCTTAAAAGATGACCCAGATGCTGAAAGCGACCGGTTGAGTCGGGGATAAGCAGATGTAAAAATAGAGATAGAAAATTTGCATTTCTGCCTCCTGCCTTTTTCCTTCTGCCTTTTTCCTGCTTTTTGCTTCCTGTTGAAGTGCCTCTTGCCTTTGGCAAAGAATTGACCTGCTCAATGCAAAATTGCTGGTAGCTCGCGGCTGCTCTTTGCCCTTGTTTTTGGCAAGCGCTCTGCCCTTGCGGACAGAGGTGCAACGAGCGCGTCGAGAGCAATCTATGCTGTAGAAAGTACAAGGTACACACGCACCGGAGACTTTTACTACTTTTGCCTAGTTGCTTTGTCATTTCGTATAGGTAGAAATGACGCCCGGTGCTTGTTAGCTTAAACAGCCGGATGTGGGATCGGGTTTAGTGGCGTGAAAGGTGGCGCGGATGATTCACCTTTCATCTATTGTATGTTGAATATGTGCTTTCAGAACATTGTTTTCTCTCGAATGCTTTTGAGCCAAGGGAGTTGAACGGATTTTTTGATTTTTTTGGCTCTAACAGGACGATCGAGCTTGCGGAATCGCTTTCTGTTAAGCTGTTCGGCCTTTAAATTGGATTTTTGGGCGCCAGAGTGCCGACTCCACTGCGCCTGAGCTGATTTCGGCTACTAATAATTCTGATGCAACCGGAATAGAGGACACGGCATTGCCTTGTCCCTACCGAAAATAATATTGTAGGGACACGGCACTGCCGTCTCCTAATTTTGGCTTGTCCCTACCGAAAATAATATTGTAGGGACACGGCACTGCCGTCTCCTAATTTTGGCTTGTCCCTACCGAAAATAACATTGTAGGGACACGGCACTGCCGTCTCCTAATTTTGGCTATGTCCTAATTTTGGCTAATAATTCCGATGCTACCAGAAACGATATGAGACGATCGCCCTATCATTTGCCACGAATGTTGAAGAATCAAGCAACAAACGTCTGGTTGTGTACTAAACTGAATCGATAAGCCCCTTCTGGTTTCGGGGTCACAAAACTATGCTTGCTCAATTTCGCGCCCTTTATCCCACTGGACAGTTAATCTGTGAGTTGCTGACTATTCATCACGGTAAGTTTGTGGTTCGCTGTCTGATTCAGGTTGACGGCAAAACTCTCGCTACTGGTATGTCGGCTGCTGAGTCTATTGAAGATGCTGAAGACCGCGCCCGGTTGCGATCGCTCGCCGTCCTCGAATTTGCTCCGCCGCAGTCAGCGATCGAGCCTGTTACCATTCCGGTTCCGGTGGCTGCTGTTCCCATTCCGGTTCCGGTGGCTGCTGTTGCGGTTCCGGTTCCGGTGGCTGCTGTTCCCATTCCGGTTCCGGTGGCTGCTGTTGCGGTTCCGGTTCCGCCGACTCTTGCTCCTCTTCCTGTTTTAGAAATGCCTGTGGCAGATAAAATTGCTTTACCACATCAAACTAATTTTGTCAATACTGAATCTAAATTCAATGAAGAGCCGATCGCACCTGTACCGGAACCGCTACCGCCAACAGTCGATCGGGTGGAAGCTACTGGATTTTCACCCAAACAATTAGACTCGGACGCTTGGCTTTCTTCCAGCTACGGCGAACCGCTTCCCGAACTAGAAGTGCCGACTATTAGCGATCGCGAACTGTCCCAAGGTGCGGCCTCCGTCAGTGAATTGCAACCGATCGCGATGGGAATTCCCAGCGATTCGATCGAGGATGCTTCTGATACGATCGCCCAAATAGACGCCATCCTGATGCGCTTGAAATGGAAAAAGAACCAAGAAAGCGACTGTCTCAAACACAACTACGGCGTGTCCTCACAGAGAGAGCTTACTAACGAACAGTTGGTAGATTTCTTAGAATATCTGGAAATCTACAGCAGAACCACGGAGGAAATCAAACGGTTGGGCTGGACTCCCAGCCAAGGAAAAGATTATCTCAAACAAGGTTACGGTCAAGAAGCGCGGCATTTCTTAAAACAAGAACAATTGTTTGACTTCCTGCAATATCTCGAATCTTTACCATAAGGCAGAATTCAATCAGTAGATATCATGTCCTCTGGAACAATAAACAGCCCTAAAATAGGTTCGATCGTTCGGAATGCAAGTCCTGATTAGCCTCTGATTCGGCAGTTGTGCGGGCTAGGAAACATAATCATATTAATTCGAGTTGCAGGGCGAATTAATATCATCCGAAATCAGGACACGGCAGTACAGTTTCCCTACGGTGATTTATTGTAGGGAAACGGCACTGCCGTGTCCTCGCTTGTCATTCCGGCGCAGCCGGAATTGATATGACACAGTTAAGAATCAAAAATGGGAAATATTCCCGATTTTTGATTCTTAACTATTAATTTAGGCGACGACAGCGGCGATCGGGCGACTAGCAGAAGGACGGCGATCGATCACTTGATCGACTAATCCGTAATCCTTTGCTTCCTCAGCCGACATGAAGAAATCCCGTTCGGTATCTTCTTCAATGCGAGAAAGCGGCTGACCGGTATGATCTGCCAAAAATCCGTTCAGGCGGCGTTTGTGGTACAAAATCTCCTTAGCCTGAATTTCAATATCGGTGGCTTGTCCTTGAGCTCCGCCCAGAGGTTGGTGGATCATGATCCGGGAGTGAGGCAAACTCATCCGCTTGCCTTTAGCGCCGGCACTCAACAGAAAAGCGCCCATGCTGGCGGCCAAACCGAGACAAATAGTGCAAATGTCGGGGCGGATGTGGTTCATCGTATCAAAAATGCCCATACCTGCTGTTACCGAACCCCCTGGGGAGTTGATATACAGGTAAATGTCTTTCTCCGGATCTTCGGCGTCTAAAAATAGCAATTGGGCAACGATCAGGTTGGCTAAGTCGGAGTCAACCTGTTGGCCCAAGAAGACGATGCGATCGCGCAGAAGTCGCGAGTAAATGTCAAAGGCGCGTTCGCCGCGACCAGATTGTTCTATAACTGTTGGGATCATTGACCGGGCCTGCCTATTTTTACGTCTCTATTTTTTAATTTTAGCGGGTGGGGCTGATTTATAGTTACCGGTTGAGAGAGCTCGGTGGGGAAATAGGCAAAATGCTTGATTTGGGCGGGGTTGGGGCGTTGATTTGGGGAAAATGTGTCGGGTGTGCGATCGGAAATCCGATCAAAGGGCGATCGGGCTTCACACTTAGGGGTTTTTCGATTTAAAATGCGGGTAAATTTCCTTCTCAAATAATTCTTGGATTTCCGGCGTTTTTTTGGCTACTAAATCCTTATAATCTTCCTCCACCGGTACATTATAATCGGCAGTCCGTTTAGCAATTTTTGGCAACCAAGCTGTATGTAGCGTAAACCCAAATCGCAATTCAGGATGACCTAACTTACAAACTGGCCCATCGGCCAAGTTTTTCGCATCAAAAATCCAAATTTCTGACGAATTTTTAAAGTAAATTGTACAGATAATATAGCCATCTGTCGAATCTCCATTTCCCCCCGCACGCGGCACAAATTGCGGTGAGTTTATCATATATCCTTGGGCTGTATTATCTGCTTCAACTTCTGGCATAAAGACAAAGGCATCAGCTATTTTCATTTCTTGAGTGTCGAGGCGCAATAAACAAGCTGGCTTTCCTTCCTGTCGGTCTAAAAGTTTCAGCAAATCCTCATTTGACACCTCTCGATATTTATAATTTCTATATAAATTAAAAATAAACGTTGTTAGCAATTCCGGCCAAAATCCATCCGAGTTCCAGTATATATTTTCTATTTTTTCAGCAGGTTTACCAGATGGCAATATATCACAATAGGTGTTCAGCGCCATACCCCACGTTAACTTATCATCTGAAATGACATTTGATTCAACAACTTGTCCGCTTTCTACATCAATAACATAACGTCCCAGTCGGCTAATATCTGCCTCACCACTGAGCATTCCATACAAGCGTGCCGGTACAGGTGTTTCTGCGCTATCAGCCAAAGAGTCAAAAACACGTAACCACTCCCCCGCATCCGCAGCGCAAATATGTCCGATATGCAGGGTTATTTTTCCGTTGGAATCGTCATAATCTGCCGCAAAATGAAAGGCTTCAAGAGGAATGACTACTTTTTTCGCAACAACTTCAACCTCTTGTTTAGAATAAGCCGATTGCTGTCCTCCTATCAATTGATCGCGACGGACAATATACACATAAGAATCAGGGGAAAGTGGACGCGATAAAATATCTCTCAGAAAATTTTCTGTTTGTTTTATATTGGGAAGTGGGTTGTTAAAAGTTTCCGCTATGCCAAGACCAAATGCTGTATCCATCAAAATCACATAATTACGAGTCACAGCTATTTGATGTAGACTTTGGTGAATAACCACCGGCGAACGATTCGGTAACACCAGTTTCCATCGTTCAAAATTACCACTACCATTCCAGCGAATTAAATAAACAAAATTTTGCATTTTAATTTTTAAAACATTCTCAAAAAGGCTACTAATCCACTTATAAACCTCCCAAATGATTTTAGTAACCCAGTTAAGTAGAAACTTAATGATCTTTAGGATATTGAGAAAGCCGGCAATCGCTTCTATAATTTTTTTGATTACATGGGGTAGCTTCTCTGCCTCATAAATAAACGGAATTGTTTGCATGAAATTCCCGATAGAGCGGCCATAATTCACCGTAAACATTTCCTGGGTTTCCGCATCAAAAAAAGGATGCGCTGTAGTCAAAACCGGCCCAAATGGCATAGATAAGGAAACTTCAGGTCGCCACTCTGCATTAGCACCCACCGGCGTCACAAGTTCCAAAGTTTCCGTATCAATTTCATAAGGACGACCGGCATCATAAGTAACTAACAGCCGGTCATTTGTATCTTCAGAGGTTTTAAATTTCACAAATGCCGTATTTAATTGATTGCGAACTCCCAAGGCTATAGAAAAACGAGTGAGTCCGTGATTTTTAAACCCATATTTCTCATATTCGCTGCCTTTTTTTGTTGCTTCATCTGCATAATAACAGGGAGTTTTTGCAATTCGTGTCGTGATTTTTGCTTCCTGTTTAGCATTAAAATTAATGCGATAAATCATGCCATCGCCGTTAAAAATTGGAGTTCCATCAGGATACGGTAAACCACCAGAATCAACGGAGCCTGTCGGTGCCACAATAAACACATAACCTTGCAAATCATCAGGCAATTTTCCCTCAAGAATATTTAGCGGAAGATCGGTTAATTCACACCGGCTTGCCACCATAACTGCTTGTGGCACACGCAGAGGATAGTTTTTAGTCATATCAGAAGAAGAAGGGTTAATTTGAGTATTCATGGCTACCTAAAAACTTGTAGTTGTGTACAGCATAGATTGGGTTTAGCGACAGTAAAACCCAACCCTCCCCAGAAATTTACCAGCCAAACAATTTCCGCAAAAATTGCCTAATTTTAAGATTCTTAATTTCCTTCAAAGCGCTTGTAAATTTCATCAAACAACGCTCGGATTTCCTCACCCTTTTTCCGTGTTTTTGGATGTCTTGACTGCAAATATTTATTCAAAACTTCCGACACCACCGGCTCATAATCCTCTCGCACATTGTAATCTGACTTTGGCGGCGAAATTACTTCTGGCAACCAAGTTGTGTGAATTGTAAACCCAATATTGATTTGTTCACTACACAGCCTGTATTGGGGGCCACTCTTTAAATTTGCAGCATCAAAAACCCAAAGTTCACTGTTATTAGAGCCATCATTGTTATCCGAAAGAACCACACAAACCAAATAACCATCCGTTGAACTGCTATTCCCTCCCTGACGCGGCACAAACTGAGGAGAGTTGGCAAAATGACCTGCCGGAAACTCGTAATAATCTGGCGTTGTCAGTTCAATTTCTAAGCCTTGTTGAGCATTTTTTTTGCGCTCAACATGAACCCGACATAATGTAATCGCTCTGCCTTCTTGGTTGATGCTTTTCACTTCATTTAGTGGTACTTTCCGGTATTTATAATCTTTATAAATATCCCAGACAAACTGCGGTAATAGTTCTTCCCACGCCCCAAAAAATAGCCAGTAAATATCATCAATTTTTTCTGGCTGTTTCAGCGTCATTTCCCGATAGGCATACACCGGATCTCCCCAACTAAAATCCCGTTCAATTAAACAGGATCTGACAGCATCAAAACTAGGGAGTTTGGCGGGTTCAATAACATGACATCCAATGATACCCACGTCCATTCCACTCACTAAAACGCCGGTTAAATTTTGCATTCGTTTATTGATTTCGACATCACTATAGACTGACTTATCAAAACTGCGAATTGTCTCCGCCGCATCACAAGCACAACTATGGACGGTATGTATAACAATGCCGTCTGTATCTTCATATTCAACGACATAATGAGCTATTTCGCGGGGGATAATAACTTCCTGTGCTGTGACTGTTTCCTTTCCGGGGATTAATTCTTTGCGAGGAACAATCCACACTCGTGTATCTGCTAATTGGGGAATATCTGTTAACTCTCGAATCAAAATTTCTATTTCTTCAATAAATTCGCATTCTTCAGCAAATAAAAGTTCTTCTAAAGCAATTTTAAACGCTGTATCTGCCAAAACAATGTAATTTTTAGTCAAACCCATTTGGTGCAAGGTTTGTTTAACTTTAATCGGCTTGCCATTGGGTAAAACGACTTTCCATTTGTCAAAGTTTTCTTCTCCCCTCCAACACACTAATTCAACAAAATCATCCTTAGCAATGGCGTTCAATATTTGCAGGACAGTTTTGTAGATTTTTTCGATGAACTGATAAATCGCTTTGCCTAAACTTAAAAAATCTTTGAGGATATTTTTGTATAAGTTGGCCAGCCATTTTATGAACCCATCAACAGGACTGGTTGTATTCTTTAACCCTACCGATTGCTTCAAAGGTTTAGTTAAAATCCGTAGCTGGTAAAGAAATTGCCGCAAACTTGGTAAAAATGAAGAGATTGAGCGACCTAAATTAATTGTAAACAACTCTCCCGTGCTATAGTCAAAACACGGATGAGCGCAACTCATACTCAGCGGAAAAGGTTGCCTTGGAAACAGCGGGTTAACAGCTTTCCAATCTTTAATTAAACCTATCGGTTGCACCATTTCCATAGTATTTGGGTCAACTTCGTAAGACCGGCCCATATCCACCGTAATCAACAAACGATAAGGATCGGCTTGGTGTTTTTTAAAAGGCGTTAATGTAACACTAAGTTGCGAAGTAACCCCCAAAGCCAAAGAAGCACGGGCAATTCCAAAATTTTTAAAGCTTAAATTTGCATAATTTGAATTTTCATAAGTACATTTATCTGCCCAATAACTAAGGGGTTTGGTAATGCGTGTTTTCAAATGAGCCTTACCATTCTCAAACCCAATGCGGTAAAGCATCCCATCGCCATTATAAAGGGGATTCCAGCCATTTTTACTGGGGTAAACAATTTGTGGAGAATTGGGTTTTTTGGGCGAATCAACCGAACCCGCCGGCCCCACAATAAAGACATATCCTGTTAAATCTTTTGGTAGTTCAGTAGGGATTTCTGTTAGCCCTTGTTTTACCGTCAATTGCAAGGCATCAAATTCTTCTCGACTCACAGACAACATCGCCTGCGGAAAACGTGATTTATCCGACTGACTAGAAACTACATTATCTAAAGTTTCAGTCGCTTTTGGAGTGGGTTGAGTCATGGTAGTTAATCCTGGTTAAAAAACGCGATAACTATAGTTTCAGCAGGAACCTGGCAGGCTCGCTCAACAATAACCGATCGCTGCAAGCAATGTCATCCCCTTTTCGCAATCCACTGGGTCAAATTGTTCAGCATTGAGATCGAGCTGTGCCATACACTGCCGCGCAGCTTCGGTTTTGCCTTGTTGGTGTAATAATTCGCTCAAACTTATAATCGCCCGTCGTTCCAAAGACACGGCCCCCTGAGAGCGAGCAACTTCAAACGCTTTATGAAAACAAGTTTCCGCCTCCGCATCTTTTGATTGCATAATTAACGCTTTACCTTTGAGCCGGTAGAGTTCAGCATCCCAGAAACAAACCCCACTGCTCTTATAAGCAAAACTTAACGCCTCATCTATGATAGATACCGCAGTTAGCGAATCTTCCACCTGAAGATAGCCGGATGCGACAACACCCATATAGTAGCCTGTTGACAGCTTTGCTCCCATGCTTGCAAAGTCTGCCCAACCTTGACGTATCTGCATTAAGCCAAGTTCTGTTTCTCCCAAACTTATATTTGCCCAACCAAGCAAGATTGTCCCCATTGGTATCCAAAAAGAAAAATCATGCTCTCTACATAGCATAATTGTTGTTTGGGCATATTTTTTGGTTGTTTCTGCATCCTGTAAGTATTGAAATAGCTCACTGGCATAAATTAGCGCCAAAGATAAGCTAAATGGGTGAGATAACTGTTTTCCAAAATCTAAACCTTCCTTTGATTTTTCCTGTGCTTTTTGGCAGTTGCCCAGCAACCAATTACAAGTTCCCACAATCACCAAAGATGCAACCGCAAAATCCTGACCACATATAAAAGCAAGGTAATGATGCTTCTCTGAATCATACTCATTTATGCACCGTTCTAAGTAAAACTCAGCCTCACAAAAATTCCCCATATAGAAGAAAGTTGCTCCTAGTGCGTGAACAGCGCTTACCAAAAAAGAAGATTCTTCTTTTTTATGTTCCGCTAAATACATGAGTTTTCGAGCTAATTCATAAGCTGTTTCAATATCTGTTTGGCCAATATGCGCGGCAAAAAATCCCCACAACATCGGGAAAAAATTTGCTGTTTCTCCCAGTTCTTGCGACAATTGCTGCGCTCTGGTAAAAGTTTGAATTAATTCAGGCGAACCATAGCCTTTAATTGCCGTGAACGGCGCACCCAAAGCAATATGCAAACGCAACTCTTGCTCTTTTCTTTCCACTGTATCAGGCAAAGTTTCCAACCACTCCAACGCCTCCGTAAACAACCGCACCGCCTCCCGCAAAGCGTGGGCCCGCACCGCCTGCTCCCCCGCCTTTTCTAAGTAAAAAATCGCCTTTTCTGGAACCAGGGCTTTACTCCAATGATGCGCCAAAATCGCATAAAATTCTGACAAATCCTCATAACTTCTTTCATAAAACAACGCCAAAGTTTCATGAACTTGCCGACGCTGCGAATACAACATCAAACCATAGGCTACTTCTTGGGTAATAATATGCTTAAACATATACCCCAAATCAGGCTCTGGCGTCTCCATCGGGGTAAGATCGAACCGCTGTAACTTCATCAAATAACTAAGCAACTTAGGCTTATCATCCTCGATCGGATGAATATCTCGCAACAGCCGAAATCCAAAGTACCTACCAATCACGCTCGCTACTTTCAATGTAAGCTGTTCGCTAGGAGAAAGCCGATCGATCCGCGAAGCAATCACCCCCTGTACCGTAGCCGGAAAATGTAGCTGAGTCAAATTACCAACCCCCGCAGCAATGCGACACTCCCCATCCTGAATTTCTATCATCCCCGCCTCGCGCAAACCATAGGCCAATTCCTCACTAAAAAACGGATTTCCCTCCGCCTTTTGCTCAATCAACTCCGCCATTGAGTCAGGTAAACTCTTGACCCCCAAACGCCGACAAAGCAAATCCAAAGTATCTGTAGCAGGCAAAGCTTCCAAATGCAACTGTTCTACCCCTTCCTCTCTCAGCAGTCGATCGTACTCATCCGGCACCCCTTCGCCCATAGGTCTCGTCCCAATTACCAATAACAACGGTTTCACCTTCTGCGCCACCGCCAAAACCAGCGCCCAACTTGACGAATCCAACCAATGAGCATCCTCCAAAACCAGCAACTTAGGAGAACGATTCACCGAATCCTGCAACAATTGCACCAACAAATC
>CASBQF010000284.1 GCA_949127775.1 Oscillatoriales cyanobacterium PMM_0080 | reverse complement strand
TGGCAAGTGGATAATGACAAAAGTGCGATCGCCACTTTATCCAGCCATACCGATAGTGTTACCAGTGTCAGTTTCAGTCCAGATGGCAAAACCCTAGCTTCCGGGAGTCATGACAACACTATCAAAATCTGGAACCTGACAGATAAAAAATTGCTGCAAACCTTAACGGGACATAAAGACTGGGTACTGGGCATCAGTTTCAGTCCCGACGGCAAAACAATAGCCTCAGCAAGTGCTGACAAAACTGTCAAACTTTGGAACCGAGAAGGTAAAACCCAGAAATTTGAAATTAGTCCCAAAACATTAACCAAACATTCTGGCGTTGTTCATAGCGTTAAATTCAGTTCAAACAGTCAACAACTCATCTCAGCCAGTGCTGACACCACCGCCCAAATTTGGAACCGAAACGGTAAGGAAATCGCAACTCTCAAAGGACATAATGATGCAGTTATCAGCGCGAGTTTCAGTCGCGACGGTGAAAAGATTGTCACCGGTAGTGCAGATGATACGGTAAAAGTTTGGAGTCGCAGCGGCACTTTACTGAACACTTTTCGAGGACATCAAGATGATGTGAGAGCCGTAAATTTTAGTCCAGATGGCACTATTGCTTCCGCAAGCAAAGACAAAATGGTAAAAATTTGGAATCCGAATAGCACTCCGTTGAATAAGATTTTATCGGGACATGAAGACTGGGTTTATAAAGTTAGCTTTAGTGCGGATGGCAAGATAATTGCTTCTGCTAGTGCGGACAAAACCGTGAGACTTTGGCGCACTGATGGCAGTTTATTCAAAACCTTAGTAGACCACAAGGATTCTGTTACTTGGGTGAATATTTCGCCTGACAATAAAACTGTTGCTTCTGCCAGCAATGACCAAACGGTGAAAGTCTGGAGTTTAGATGGAAAGCTATTAGATACTCTGAGTCACGATGGCGTTGTTAGAAGTGTGAGTTTTAGTCCAGATGGCAAGACTATTGCTGCTGCAAGTGCCGATCGCAAATTGTACCTCTGGCGCTGGAACGGTTCTAAAGCAACCTTGCTGGCAAAACTGGATCACAGCAATACTGTAATTAGCGTGAGTTTCAGTCCAGACGGCAAAACTATTGCGACTGCGACTGCTGCTGACAACAAGGAAAGCGGCAAAAAAAATGCTGTTGAAATTACTGGAGAAAAGAGAGTTTACCTCTGGCAATTTAACGGTTCGTCGGCGAAGATTATCAAAACTATTGATCATGAGGATAGCGTAAAAGATGTGAGTTTCAGTCCTGATGGTAAGACTATTGCTGCTGCTTGTGCTGACAAAAAAGTTTATTTATGGGGGTTTGATGGCAAGATGGCAAATTTAACGGAAAAACTCGACCATACTGATACTGTGGAAAGCGTGAGTTTCAGTCCTGATGGCAAGTCGATTGCGGCGGCGAGTGCGGGAAATACGGTTAAACTGTGGAATTTTGACGGCAAGAAGGCGATTTTATCTAAAACTTTGGAATCGAGCGATCGGGTGTTGAGTGTGAGTTTTAGTTCTGATAGCAAAACTTTGGCTTTTGCTAGCAGGGATAGGAATGTAATTCTATGGCCTTTGGAGAATTTGGAACTGAATAAGATTATGGCTAGGAGTTGCGAATGGGTGGGAGATTATTTGCAGAATGACCCAAATGTCGCTGAGGGCGATCGAATGATTTGTCTGGGGTTTGGCAAGCAGGCGTTAAATAAGAAGAAGTAAGATAATATCTGACGGCGGTTGAAACCGCGTCTACACAAACGATGTCCGCCTCCGCGGACTGAAGAAAATAAGATAATTTCAACCACCGTTTTATCTTTAACCACTCTGAGATCGGGTTTGGTTTCTATATACGTGGTTAAAACCGCGAGGTTTTCTTAAAACATCTATCTATTGACTCATTTTTCATGCTATAAATTTGCGGTAAATTAGACTAATCAACTTAACTGTACATCAACTCGCAATTCAAATAAAAGGTAAACCGCATGGACACCAACTCCCAAAATATCCAACCCGTTCCGCCATTCAGCGAGAAAAACGAGGAAACGCCAGACATCGGCGGCGGTTTGCCCGTAATTGAGTTTTGGGCAGAACATACTTTGTCGCCGGAAGGCCCGAAACTTTGGAAGACTTTGCTGCACAAAAGTGCTTGTTTGTCCTGTTCTTGGGGCACTGGCGGGCAGAAAGGAGGTTTTACGAATGAAGAGGGGGAAAAACTTCAGCGCTGCATGAAAAGCGTCGAAGCAATCTCCGCTGAAATTAAGCCGGCTATCTCAACTCAAGTATTTAAACAGCAGAGTATTTCCCAACTTCAGCAGTTAACTTCAATGGAATGTGACAGGCTGGGAAGGTTGAGTTTTCCGATGATTTTGCGGGCTGGAACATCGCATTACGATCGCATTTCTTGGCAAGAAGTCTACGAAATTGCCGAGGCTGCGTTTCGCAAAACCCCGGAACGAGTGGCATCTTACAGTTCGGGTCGCTCTTCCAATGAGGCGGCTTTTCTGCTGCAATTGATGATGCGCGCGATGGGTTCTAACAACTTAGCAGATTGCTCGGATCTCTGCCACGCTCCCTCAACAACCGGGCTAAACGAAATGTTTGCCACCCGCACTTCGGTAGTCAGTCTAGAAAACTTGAAGCAAGCAGATTGCGTGGTGCTCGCAGGCGCAAATTCTGCCTACAACCATCCGCGCTTGATGAACGAATTGATTAAAATTCGCGACAAAGGTGGCAAAATAATTGTAATTAACCCGGTGATGGAAATTGGGTTAGTCAAATTTGGTTCTCCGGCATTTCCCGTCAAGTCGCTCATCCCCGGTTCCGAGATTTCCTCGCTCTACTTGCAACCAATTCCCGGCAGCGATACGGCGTTATTTGTCGGCATTCAAAAATCGGTAATCGAACAAGGATTGTTGGACGAAACATATTTGCAAGCCCACACAGAAGGCTGGGAAGCAGTAGTGCAGCACGCCCGCGAAACCGACTGGGAAACTATTACTCAAACCTGCGGAGTTTCTCAATCCGAAATTGAAGCAGCAGCCAAAATTATCGGCAGTTCAAAACGGGTTGTCTTCGGTTGGGCGATGGGAATTACCCAACAACAAAACGGCGTAGATAATGTTTTCAGCCTCGCCAACACTGCTTTGATGACGGGCAATGTCGGCAAAGAAGGGGCGGGATTAATGCCGGTCAGAGGACACTCAAACGTCCAAGGATTCGGCTCTATGGGCGTGACTGTGGAGCTAAAAAAAGAAATCCAACACACTCTCGAACAGTTGTTGGGGCGTCCCCTGAGCGCTGTTAAGGGTTACAATACTCGATCGCTCATTGAAGCAGCAGACGCAGGCAAAGTCGATACGCTAATCTGTTTGGGCGGCAACTTGTACGGGGCGAATCCAGATTCAACTGAAGCCAAACGCGCTTTAGGCAAGATTGAAACCATTATTTACCTCGCAACTAAACCAAATTTGGGACATTTTAGCGGATTAGCAAAGTACAATACAATTGTGCTGCCGGTGCTGAATCGCTTTGAAAATCCCCACAAAACAACGGTAGAATCGGGTAATAACTTTGTGCGTTTCAATGATGAAGGAGAAACTCATCTCAAAGATGCTGATTTAATTCCAGAAGTCCATTTTTTGACAGAATTAGCGAGCCGAATTCACGGCACTTATCCGGTAGACTGGCGCCAACTTCAAGACACCAAATATGTTAGGCAATTGATTGCCAAAACGATTCCTGGCTATGAAAAAATAGCAACAATTGATGAAACAAAAGAGGAATTCACCATCAGCGGGCGGATTTTTACGGAACCTAAATTCCCGACTGATTCCGGCAAAGCCAAAATGTTTGTAACGCCTTTGCCCGTGCTGAAACTACCGGAAATTAAAGATTTTGGTGCATCGGAATCTGTGCGGGGTTTAGTTGTGGCATTGATGACGGGACGCAGCTATTCTCAGCACAATACTGTGGTTTACAAAATTGATGATAAGTATCGGGGAATGCCGCACCGCAACTGCATTTTGATGAATCGCACTGATGCAGAAAGTGCTGGTTTGCAGGAACATCAGCGGGTTACTGTACAGGGAAATGTGGGGAAAATGGCAAATGTTGAGGTGATTTACGGGGCGGTTCGTGTGGGTGCTGCTTTGATGTTTTATCCTGAAGTTAATGTGATTTTTCACCCGGAGATTGAAAAGCGATCTGGCACGCCTGCTTATAAGCGTGTACCTGCTTTTGTTTATGCGGAAGCATGAGGTTTGCTGCGAAATATTTATCCGTCTGGTGCATTTAGTTTATACTTGTATCTTTGGGGCGCTGCTCTGAGCAACGGCGCACAAGAGTTTAAATAAAAACAAGCACCAGACGGACGACTAATGTAGGGTAACACAGCGCACCAGACGACTAATTTTGTCAAGGAGAAAGTCATGAAATCAGATATAAAAATTGCGATCGCCAATTCAGAAAAATGGGAAAATGGGAAAAGTGCGATCGATCTAATTCCTTTAGAAAGTGGCGACAGGTTGACGCGACACGAATTTGAGCGTCGCTATGAGATGATGGCGCATGGGAAAAAAGCAGAATTGATTGAAGGAGTAGTTTATATTGCATCAGCCCTGCGACATAGAAACCACGGGAAACCTCACAGTTTGATTATGGGTTGGTTGGGTGTTTACTACGCTGCAACGCCGGGAGTAGACTTGTCAGATGCTGCTACGGTGCGTCTCGATGAAGATAGCGAACCGCAACCGGATGCGCTACTGCGAATCGATGTTGGCGGACAATCTACTGTTAGCGATGACGATTATCTGGAAGGGGCACCGGAGTTGGTGGTAGAAATTGCTGCAAGCAGCGCTTCCTATGATTTGCACGACAAGTTAAGAATTTACCGCCGTCATCGAGTCCAAGAATATTTGGTTTGGAGAACTTACCAGCAAAGATTTGATTGGCTGAGGTTGAGGGAAGGTGAATATATTGCGATCGAACCTAATGCCGAAGGCGTGATTTGCAGTGAAATTTTTCCGGGATTGCAGTTGTCTGTATCAGCTTTGTTAGCAGGAAATTTAGCTGAGGTTTTAGCTGTTTTGCAGCAGGGTTTGGATACAGCGGAACATCAAGCTTTTGTGGAACAGCTATCATTGAAAAGTTTAGGGTAAAAGTAGGGTGCGTCAGCTATCATTTTGCAACAAACCAACAATCTCATACTGACGCACCAGGAAATAAATGGTGCGTCAGTATGAGACTTTTCGTGCTGTTGAAAATGCCAAAGCTGACGCACCCTACCACTGCGTAATGCCTGTAGCAAAAACAATGATATTAATTGTTAATTTGCAATGCTCTCCCGCGCCAAGTCCATCCCCAACCGGTTTCGGTTTTGATCGCAGAGCCGATCGCAATTGCCGCAATTAACGTGCCTCCCAAACCTCCCAACCACCAGTATTTCGTCGGACAGTCGGAAATTTCGGCACCCAAACGGCGCAAAGTGTAATGCTGCCAAATTACGATCGCAGATAAACCAATAGTTAACAAAGTAATCGGCAAATGGTAATTGCTAATTGCTAACTGGTAATTGGTAATTAGGTTGGCGATTTCGCCGTTAGCCAGTAAAATACCTAATGCCAACCACGGCATCGGATAAAGAAATAACATAATTGCGGCCATGTAAATCATCATGCCCCAACTGCGGTTAGCACCGAGATACAGATTCTTTGTCCAGCCTTCCCACAATGCGCTCCAAGACCGATACATCCGCACGGATGCCAAATTTGAACCCGAATAAAGTCCGAGCTTTAAACCCGCACGTTTGATGCGTCTAGCTAATTCCACATCTTCCACAATTTCGCCGGCAACTGCTTCGTGTCCGCCGATTTGTTCGTAAGCCGATCGCCTAAACAGCATAAATGGGCCACCCGCAAAAGCACTATCTGTTTTTGCCGCATCATTAACCGCCGTAAAGTCGAAGCAAACTGCTAGGTGATTGAACATTAATGGCTGCACCAACCACTCGGCTAAACAGTCGCAAACTAGCGCTGGCATACAGGTAAATAAGTCTATTTTCTCAGTTTCTGCTGTGGCAATCGCAGTCTCGATCGCCCCAGGTTTGAGCCGCACGTCGGCATCGATAAATAATAAGAAGTCTCCGGTTGCTAGTTGAACGGCTTGGGCGCAGGCCCAGTTTTTGCCCGCCCAATATTCGTTGGCAGGTCGCGCTTGACCTGCTAATATTTTGAGGCGGGGGTCGTTGAGTTGTTGTTGCAGGGTTTGGGCGATCGCCAGTGTGTCGTCTGTAGATCGATCGTCTACGATCAAAACCTCTAGGTTGTTCACAGATAGCGCTGTACTCTCCAAAATGGCGATCGCGCAATCCCGAATATTCTCAGCTTCGTTGTATGCTGGTACGATTACCGAAACTTTCCGAGCCAGCGCCGGTGAGGGCTTCGCGGTACTGCTGTTGGTGCGAGGTGCGTTTTTGACCGATCGGCGCAAATTCTTAGTGTACGCTGTGCTCACGATTAGAGAAAAGATTAGCAGGGTTAACAATATCAAAGGGAACTGACCTCAAAATTTCGCACGATTTGTCTTCTTAAATACTAAAAAATCTTAAAACAAAAAGCTAGTCGATCGCCAGAAAAGTTATTTCGATCGCCTCAAGCGCTATAATTTGTGAGCATCTTTCGGTTCGCCCGAAACGAGGGGCAAGACCCCTCACCCAGTCAGCGACCGAAAAGCCGAGGATAAATATCAGTCAAGAGAGGATATTGCAATGGGCGAATTTGTGACAGTTGATGTGTTAGCAGACACGATAGCGGTACTTGGTGCTTTGGGTTTCTTCTTTTTGGGATATCAAGCTTTGCAGATGTTGAAAAGATAGAGTACGCCAGAAGTTGAAGGAAGTTCGGCAACGGATTTTGTAACGGATGTAGCGGAGGTCAGAAAGTTCGGCAACGGATTCGTAAGGGCGGATGTAGCGGAGGTCAGGAATAATGAACAAGGAAGGAAGAAGGAAGAAGGAAGGAAAAAACTATGCCAAATGCTCAATTCTCAATTCCCAATTACTAATGCCCAATGCCCAATGCCCAATGCCCAATTCTCAATGCCCAATGCCCAATGCCCAGGAGCAACTAAGTTATTATCATGGTGAGCCAACTTTTAGATGGACGCTATCAAATTATTGAAGTCATAGAAACAGGAGAATTTGGACAAACTTATCTGGCCAAAGATACTCGCCGTCCGGGAGAACCGCAGTGTTTTGTCAAGCACTTGCGTCCCGGTACCAGCGAACCCAAATTAATTAATACTACCCGCCGTCTTTTTGAAAAAGAAGCAGAAGTTCTAGAAAAGCTCGGTCAACACGACCAAATTCCTCAGTTATTTGCTTATTTTGAAGAACGGGAAGAGTTTTTTTTAGTTGAATCTTTTGTAGCAGGTAATTCCCTATCAACAGAGATTGTACCCGGAAAACCTCTAACAGAAGAACAAATGATTCCTTTGCTGAAGGAACTGTTAGAAATTTTAGTATTTGTACACGGACAGGGAGTAATTCACCGAGATATTAAACCTGCCAATTTAATCCGCCGATATTCAGACAACAAGTTAGTTTTGATTGACTTTGGCTCGGTGAAAGAGATCCACATCGCTCAAAGACAAGCGCCGGTAACTGTGCGGATTGGCACGCTTGAATATATGCCGATCGAGCAATTTCAATATAACCCGCAACTCAACAGCGATATCTACGCTTTGGGCATGATTGGCGTCCAAGCAATGACGGGTTTGCCAGCTTACGATTTGCCGAAATTGCGGGATTTAAAGAATTCTAGTAGAGGCGAAATTGTTTGGCGACATTTAGCTGTGTGCTCCCAAGCACTGGCTGATGTTTTGGACAATATGGTGCGCTACGATTTTCGGGAACGGTATCAGTCTGCGGCGGAAGCTTTGGCGGATTTGAGGAAAATTGGCGATCGATCGCGAGTGCGGGTTCCCAGACTGACAATATATCGCGAAGAGGTCGATCGACGCAGCAGCAGTCGCGGTGACATTACCCTCGTCGGTAGAAGAATATTAGAAGAATTGCGCGTCAGCTTAGAATTGCTGCCAGAAGAATCAGACGCCATCGAAGATGAGGTATTGAACCCTTACCGCAAATACAGAGAAAAAGGCGAACGCTACGAACAATCACTGCAAGAAGCAATGCAGCAAGAATATCCCTTTTCTGTGGGAACTCGCGAAGAATTAAAGCGCTTGCAGCAAGTTCTAGGGCTTACAGACGAAGATGCGACAAGAATCGAAGAATTAGTCGTTCCTAAATCTTTATTCGCGAAATTGTACAAGGCAATTTCCATAGTTTTGGAAGGACACCGCAACCCCAACCCCAACTTGCCACCCGCCAGCACCACTCAAGTCGAAGTGCAGACAAATTCGGCGGTATCCCCAGAGGTTAATCTGAATGGAAAATCCGATTTGTTGTTAGCGCAGCCCGCCCCTACGGGGGCTACGCCAACGGAGAGGATCGCCAGTAGCACAGCAATTACCCCCAAAGAACCTCGCAAATTCAATCCTTATCTCGCTGGGGCAACAATTGCGGCGCTCTTAACTGCGATCGGCGGAATTTACGGATATCTCAAGTGGCAAGAAACGCAGCAGCGAGTGCAGCAAGAATCCCAACAGCTAAGTCAAATTGAAGCACTTTACACAGCCAGCAATTATGAAGGCTGCATCAGTCAAATACCAACAGTTGCCAAGACTTCTAGTAGCTATACATCCGCTCAAAAGTTACAAGAACAGTGCCAATCAGGCCTGCGGTGGAAAAACGCCAAAGTCAAAAAATTCGCTCAGCATTCCGATGCAGTTGGATCTGTTGCTTTCAGTCCAGACGGCTTAATGTTAGCCAGCGGTTCCAAAGACAAAACCATCCAAATTTGGGATGTAGCTACAGGCAAATCGATCCGCACTTTTCCCGGAGATTCATCCACCGTTTGGTCAGTTACATTTGACTCAACCGGTACGAAACTTGCAACGGGAACAGGTTTTTGGAGAGTCATGTTGTGGGATTTGAAAACAGGGCAAGCCACTCGCACTCTTGACCACACGGCTTCTGTTTGGTCTGTCGCCCTCAGCCCCGACGGAAAACTAATTGCTAGCGGCAGCGGAGACAAAACCACCAAGATTTCCGATGCCACAACTGGCAGTTTAATTTACAATTTACCAGACCATACAGAATTTGTTTACTCTGTTGCTTTCACTCCAGATGGTAAAAGTTTGGTTAGCGCTTCTAAGGATAAAAAAATTACAATTGTTGATGTAGCAACCGGGAAGTTGCTCAAAACTATTGAGGGACACGGCGACCAGGTGAGGTCGGTTGCTATTAGCCCAGACGGCAAGACAATTGTTAGTGGTTCCTACGATGAAAGTATTAAAATCTGGAATCTCGAAACAGGAGATTTAATGCGATCGATCAAGGGACATTCGGATGATATTGTCTCCGTTGCTATCAGCCCGGACGGGAAATTTATTGCCAGCGGAAGCAAGGATAAAACTATTAAAATTTGGGATTTTGATACCGGAGAATTGCTGAATACTTTGACAGGACATACCGATGAGGTTTATGTGGTAACTTTTAGTCCAGACGGCAAAACTATTGCTAGCGGTTCTAAAGACAATACTATTAAGTTGTGGCTGAGGTAAGCTGAACGAAAAAGGAATAAGACATGATAGAGGAGACGGCAGTGCCGTGTCCCTACAGGTGCGCATTGCGCACCTTACTACTTGGACAAAAAGGGAGGAGACGGCGAGTGCCGTTTCCCTACAATTAATCTGGGGTAGGGAAACGGCACTGCCGTCTCCTCTATCTGATTCCGGCGCAGCCGGAATTGATATCAAATCCGGTGGCATCAAAATTATTATTACCAGAAATGAGGAGACGGCAGTGCCGTCTCCCTACAATTAATCTGGGGTAGGGACACGGCACTGCCGTCTCCTCTTCCGTCCAGGAATGAAGAAGCCAGTCAACAGTTAACCGTTAACAATCAACTACAAGGAAGCTCATTTTTGAAGGTTTTGGGAAAGTGCCAAGAAGGCATTTCTAATTCATCCTCAGTTGGATAATTTTCAGTTGAATCCTCGCGAATTTGAAAAAAGTAGTAGAGGTTCGCCACAGTTAAATCGGATATTTCTTGCCAGTTTGAGGTAGCCAAAGCTTGATAGCCAGTGGCGATCGCCTGCTGGCTGACATAAAATTCGTATTCCCGACGAAGTTTTGGCGATACAGCGAAGGCTAGCTGGTCGCGCAAGGATAGAAAATGAGACTTTTGCTTTAAACTTTCATAAAGTGAAGGTTCCGCAGTTAATATCTCAAATGTAGTGTGGATGCTGCTTTTTAAAGTATCGCTGCTGCTAAGTTTATCTAAATTAGCTAACTGATGCTGCTCTTTCGGAGACAAGGTTTGCATCCAATCAATCTCATTGTGCCAAAATTCTATGACACTTAAATCGTGACCGAGAATCCTAGTAACTTCTGGAAATAAAAAATCTAGTTCGGATGCCGATTCACATCCTTTAACAACAGTTAGAATATCTTGACGAATCTTCGATTGGAGTTCTTTCAGACGCGAACTCACCGTATTGTGGGCCCGCTGCAACTGAAACGTGAGGCCGATCGCCAAATCGATCGCCCAAGCACATTCCATTAGCCGGAGTTTTCCAGCAGAAGACAGCCCGTCCAATAAACTACAATCGTCATAAATTTTTAAAGCTTCAAACAGCATATCCCGCGAGCTACTAATTTCGGAATTCCGAAGTTTGAGATCGGGTAATGTCAAGGCTGATTGGCAGCGTTTGACAGCCTTAGAAAAAAGATCGTAACCGTTAACCAGTTTCTGACGGTGCATTTCAAAATTAGAGTCGTGGGCCACCTTGAAAATTTGCTGGATCACCTCTACTCCCTGATCTTTGAGGATGTGTCTGAGATCGATAAACCCGTCTTTAATTTTGAGCTTTTGGTGCTTCGCCTCTTCTCTTATTTTTAATACTTGGTCAAAGTTTACTGCTGACAAAACTGTGTTCGATACAGCGCCAATACCAATTACAGCAGCAGTCGCCTGCATCACTGCCAAATTAATTTTTAGACAGTTAAGCATCCTGTATATTTTTTGAAACCCCTGATGACTTTGAGCCACCTGCAAGGGCACCAGTGTCACGTACACCGGAGCTATCAGGGGCTGTACCGGGCCGCCTCCGGCTAACTGTGCGAGCAATCCTAGAATTCCGCGATCGGATAAAGTTGCAGTTGTTGATTGATAAAATATTTTTGCGATCTCCACAAACTCCCCTGTCACCGGATCTCTAGCTGCGGGCAGCAATTTTCCTGTTTTGGCCGCAGGCTGTATGAGGTTCCCAGTATTGAGTCTAGCCTGAGTTGCAGGGGTGAATAGATAATCCATGTTGTGACTCAGTTTGCATTCAAAAAGGCAGATGTTCTGTATTGTATGCTATTTAAGGAAAGGAGGAATGAAAGGACATGAATGAGTATCTCAAAGTATTCCAGGCTATTACCCAGTTTAGCGATCGATTGTTGGCAGATGAATATAAATCCGTGGAGATTAAACAGTCAGCTACGCACCTCAGCTTAGATGTAGAACCTTGTATTGAGGAAATCAAACAATCGGCTCTCAGACTCAAGGGGTTACTTCAGGTATGTTTCAAAGATGTATCTCAGGCTGAGGATGTCTGGAATAGCAAGCCGAGAATTGCTTCAGCGTCTCCTGTTGAAGTGTGGGAGCAAATAGGCGAACTAAGTGGATGCGATGTCAGAATTCGTAGTTTAGGAAAACAGGGCAAGTATGATGCTGTTGTTAAAGTTCGTAAATGCTGGAATGACAAAACTACAAAGTTAAAAAATCAGTGGTTTTTGTGGGATCAAAAAAAACAAGTCTTTCAAAGAGATACTATCGGTTTTTTTGACAAAGATAATTTGCATAAAGAGTTGCGGAATGAAATTGATTACCAGGTAGAACGGTCGATTTTGATTGTGGAAAATGAACTAAATTTAATTTTCAAAGAATTACAATCTGTTGATATAGAAAACATTGAATTTTGTATTGAATGCTTCGATTTCAATAGTCAATCGAGATTTAGAGAACGACTACAATCAATAGGCAGCGAGATTGTATCAAAGTTTACGGAACCTCTGAAATATTTGCCTGAGTCCTATCCGAAGACTTTTAAAGAAACGTTAAAATCTCCCGTAGAAACTCTAGTTCATAAAAGCAAAATGGGAATTAGTTTAATCGATTTTGAAGAGTCTTGTAAAGTGATTGAGTCAATCATGGACAATTTGATTTTAGAAGTTTTTGAAGAGCGGGTGACACTAGCAATTCACACCATTGAAAAAGCGATAATGTTCTACAATAATTTTTTAGAGAAGCAGGCGCGGTACCAACAAGAAACAGACGAACAGCGAGCGACGGAGAAAGATTGGATGGAATATCAGCGGCACCAACTCAGAGAAGTTGAGCAGTACATTGAATCAGTTATTGGTTATTAGTTATTGGTTATTGGTTATTGGTTATTGGTTATTGGTTATTGGTTATTGGTTATTAGAACTAACAACCCACAAATAACCACTAATTACTAACTGCCAACTAATAACCACTAACTACTAACAGCCAAGAACTAACTACTAATAACCAAGAACTAATAACCAATAACAGTCAACTAACTATTGATATTGACCGCTTAGTTCGTAAACGATCGCCCCGAAAGACGCCAAACTAGCTATAATCAGCATCCCAGCGGGCATAAACTTGCGAGTTTTGACAAGTCGTAAAATAAAAACTACTACTAAAACAGCCGAGATGGCTGCTGCTAATGTTAAACCCCAACTTTGTCCCATCAGTTGTGCAGTGCCTGCAAAAATTAGCAGCGAACCGCTAAGGAGCCCGGAAATCAGCGAGGCTTGGCTTTTTGCCTTGATGTAACCCATGATGCCGCCAACCAGTGTCAAAACGCCGTAGCCGATCGCCGCTGCTGTACCTAAATTCATTTTTAATGCCCCCAATTTCAGTCTTTGCCTCTCAATTTATACAGCGCGACCTGTAACTAAGGTCGCAAATTGTTAGAAAATTTATTAAACCCAGTCAGAATATCTAACTGTTATACAATTGCCATTATGTCAGCTCTAACTTCTGGTGCGATCGCCCAAATCCGCTACCTCCAACGCCAAGCAGCATCCCTGCTGCTATATCAATCGGTTCTCAAAAGCCCCGCAGGTCAAGCTTTTCTCGATTTGCTACACGCCCTGCATCACAGCGATGTCAGCGGTTTTGACTGTCAGGTAGCCTATGGAAACTGGTTCAAAATTCAGGCTGCTAAAAATCTGAGTTGGAAAGATGCTCTAATTTCCGAAATTCTCAAAGACGAAAACCCGTTTTCTCGCCTAGCTCAACAAACAGATTTTGCGAGTTTGCCTTCTGCTTTAGTGGAAGCTGCCCGACATGATTTAGAAGTGCTGCAAAATATATACGAATGTAGCAGCGAACAGTTGAGCAAGTGGGTGCGGGTAGCGGGTCAACTTGACGTAGTGCCTCCGATTTGGGACTCAGAAACTGTACCAGAAAACGGCGATTTACCGCTGCACGCAAAACTAGAAAAATGGTCTATTGCTACGGAATCTTTGGCAGTTTATTACCGACAATTTGGTACTGGCTTGTTTGCTGAATATCGTGCGTTTCAGTGGCGAGAAGGCGAGTTGGCAAGTATTTCGCATCCCGATCGCATAAATTTGCAAGAATTGGTTTGCTGCGATTGGCAGCGAGATGCTCTGGTCAAAAATACGGAGTTTTTGTTGGCAGGTTATCCGGCTTTGCACGTCTTGCTGTACGGGAGTCGCGGCTCGGGTAAGTCTTCTTTGGTGAAGTCGCTGTTAAATGAATTTGGCGATCGCAATTTGCGCTTGATTGAAGTATCTAAATCTGACTTGCAAGATTTGCCGTTAATTGTCGAGAAGTTGCGGGGAGTTCCTCAAAAGTTTATTATTTTTGTAGACGATCTTTCTTTTGAGGAAGACGACGATACTTTTAAATCTCTGAAAGTGGTTTTAGAAGGAAATGTCACCGCGCGCCCTCAAAATGTAGTTGTTTATGCGACATCTAACAGGCGACATCTAATTCGAGAATTTTTTGACGATCGGCCTCGCCCCAGCGACGGAGATGAAATTCATGCTTGGGATACTGTGCAGGAAAAACTTTCATTTAGCGATCGCTTTGGCTTGACTTTGACTTTTGAACCTGCGGATCAAAACACTTATTTAACAATTGTTGGACATTTGGCAAAACTTGCTGGAATCAAACTCGCTTCTCATGATTTGGAACACCGGGCTAAAGAATGGGCAACTCGTCATAATGGGCGATCGGGCAGAAGTGCACGGCAGTTTGTCGATTTCCTAAAATCAGATTTAGCACTTTTTGACAAGTAGATCGTCTGCACTCTTGTGGGCGGGTTTTACCTGAGATATGGGAAGGCCATTCAGGCTCTGAATAAACCTGCCCTTGCAGCGCCGAAGCACGAAACAAAAATTCTTAATTTTTTCATAATTTTGTTAAAAATAAATAACTAACAAGATTTGATATAATTATCTAAATCCCCAAAAAACTCCAGAGCCAAAACCTTCGGGACTCCATAAATCCACCACTAAATAATGAGGAAAGTATCATGGGTTTATTTGACAAAGTATCGCAGACTCGCCAACAAACCGACGTAACGTTAGGGCCTGCCGAATCATTTGCGGCGATCGCGCTAATTGCCGTAGCAGCCGATGGTTACATTAATGATAGCGAAAGTAAAGCGCTTAGTATGACGTTAGCTCGGATGCAATTGTTCCGAAGCTATCCAGATGACGTGATGAGAAAAATGCTCGATCGGCTATTGATGATCCTGCAACGCCAAGGAGCTGAGGTACTGTTTAATGCGGCCTTGGCGACACTTCCCGACGAACTTAAAGAAACAGTTTTTGCTGTAACAACTGATATCGCTTTAGCAGATGGCGAGATTTCCAAAGAAGAAGAACAACTTTTAAACGATCTTTATGGTGCATTGGATCTGTCCGAAGAAATTGCACTTAAGATTATAGATGTGATGTTGATTAAAAACAAAGGTTAAAAAATTAGGGTGAATCAAACATTTATGAGTTTTGAATTAAATCAAAACTCATAACACTTCTAGAGGCATTTAGATGTTCACAAAAAAAACCATTTCTACGTCCAAGTCAAAATTCAAAACAAATGTCTTTTAGTTACACCCGCACTGTACGCTTTCAAGATACCGATGCTGCTGGAGTCGTTTACTTTTCTAACGTTTTGGCGATGTGTCACGAAGCTTATGAGGCATCTCTAGCAGCATCAGGAATCAATCTCAAAGCATTTTTTCGCAATCGGGAGGTTGCTTTTCCGATAATTCATGCTAGTGTAGATTTTTATCGTCCCATGTTTCCGGGCGATCGACTGACAATTCAGTTAACACCTAAACAAGTTACTGGCGATGAATTTGAAATTGCCTATCAAGTATTTTCTGGCGAAGTTGCAGGAAACAGTGCAGCAAAAGCTCTTACTAAGCACGTTTCCATCGATGCAGTGACGCGAAATAGAAAACAGCTATCTGAAGAATTGATGCAGTGGCTGAGGGTATTTGAAATTTGAAATTTGAGATTGCTTCTAGATTTCAATAATAGCAGGGAATGACGGTCGAGTTGCTTTTTTGTTGATAGTCTTTTCTGAATTTTTGATATTATGCCAAATCGTAATTATGCCATAGTGGGCACGGGAGCTTTAGGCGGATTCTACGGTGCTAGACTCCAAAAAGCTGACTTTGAAGTTAATTTTTTACTACGCAGCGATTACGATCGCGTCAAAAAGCATGGCTTGATTGTCGAGTCTCCCGAAGGCGATTTCACCCTCCCGCAAATCCGTGCTTACCATGACTCACGCAAAATGCCTCAGTGCGACGTGGTAATTGTAGCGCTGAAAACAACTCAAAACCAGTTCTTGCCGAAGATATTGCCTCATTTACTAAAGGATAATGGCGTAGTCTTAGTTTTGCAAAATGGACTGAATATAGAACCAGAAATTGCTAAGATTGTGGGTGCAGAACGAGTGATTGGCGGGCTATGTTTTTTGTGTTCTTACAAAGTTTCACCTGGTCATATCTGCCATATAGATTACGGCGCTATCACCTTGGGAGAATATACTGAAAATTACAAAAAAATAGGTATTACAAACAGATTGCACCAAATTGCTAGCGACTTTAGGCGCGCTCAGATTCCGATCAAACTGAGTGGAGATTTACTGTTGTCAAGGTGGAAAAAGCTGGTTTGGAATATCCCCTATAACGGGTTGTCTGTGGTTTTGAATGCGAGAACAGATGAACTGATGGCGAATCCCGATACTTTGATTTTAGTCGAGGAAATCATGACGGAAGTGGTAGCGGCGGCCAAAAGTTGCGATCGCATTATTCCCGATGACTTTATTTCAGATATGCTCGACTATACTCACAAAATGAAGCCTTACCGCACTAGCATGAAAATTGATTATGATGAATCGCGGCCTCTAGAAGTTGAGGCGATTTTTGGCAACCCGATACGAGTGGCTCAACAAGCAGGTATTAAGTTGCCGCAAATAGAGGTACTTTACCGAATGTTGAAGTTTGTAGACGCTCAAAGACAAGAAGCAGAGAAGAAACGACGGCTGTTGGGTTTGTAAATAGAAGGAAGTTCGGCAAGGAATTATGTAATGGATGTAACGAATCGGGCGTTACTGAATTTAGGTATGATTCACTCGCTTAGGCAATCCCTGAAATTTGGAGTAGGGGCAATTCATGAATTGCCCCTACTCCAAATCAGCAACGCCACGAATGGGTAGGGAAACGGCATTGCCGTCTCCTCATTTATTGATGTTTGATCGCAATTTCTTGCAATTGTTCTCGATTGATTTTTCCTTGAGAATTACGAGGCAATTGTTCCACGATAATCCAATTTTTTGGTCGCTTAAATTTGTTCAACTTATCTTCTATTGCTGTTTGTAAGGCGGCAATAGTAACTGCGGGATTTGTGGGGACATAAATTGCTGTTACTACTTGACCCCAATCTTTATCTAGTAACCCAATTACAGCAACATCAGCCACTAAATTAGTAGACTTAATAGCTGCTTCGACTTCGGCAGGAAACACGTTTTCGCCACCAGTGATAATTTTGTCGCTGTTGCGTCCAACAATATTTAGGTAATTGTTTTCATCAAAGAATCCTAAGTCGTCTAATTGCAAATATTTGCGTGAAGCGAAACTATCTCGCAGGGAATCGCCAAATTTTTCTGGATAATAACCCAAGGCTAATGATTTAGAATTTACTACAATATTCCCAACCTGATTATAACACAATATCTCACTATTTAAACCACGAATTGTTACTTGAGCATGGGGCAAAATATGACCAGAACTATTATTACCTGCTAGGAAATCTGCGGGTTTGAGTGTAGCAATTTGTGAGGCAGTTTCCGTCATCCCGTAAGTTAGAGCTAATTTGATTTGATACTTTCTAGCTATGTCTAAAAGTTCTGGCCAAGCGGGAGCACCGCCCAAAAGTACGGTATGAAATCGGGAAAGCCAATTAGCTGTATCGGGATTTCGTAGCAGTCGTTGGAGTTGAGTTGGAACTAAGGAAATGAAAAATTCTTCGGGTTCGATATCGCATTTTTCGCCTTTTTCGAGTGCTTTGAACGACTGAATTGCTAGTTTGCTACCTGTCGTAAACGATCGCATAAATTGCATTAAACCGCTGACGTGGTATAATGGTAAAACGCAGAATGAGTTGATTTTATCAACTTCAAAATATTGTTGAAAACCTTGGACTGATGCTGTGAGTGTTTCCCAAGTATGGATGGTAAAACAGATTTTTCCCGACGAACCACCCGTGGGAATCATGATTGATGGTAATTGGGAATTGGTAATTGGTAATTGGGGATGTTTTTTTTGTTTGTCGAGGATTGATGCGATGAATCCTATTTCAGTGAGATTTTGAAGTGTGTTTTTGCCAAGGATAATGTCTGGTTGGACTAAATCGAAAACTTGTTGCCATTCTGATTTTACCCAGTTGGGATTGCAGAGAAATATCTGGGATTTGGTGGCACAAGCTGCGATGAAACTGGCAATGAATTGGACTGGTTCTGATTCTGCTATGAAGATTGTTTGCGGTGATTGATTTTGGGTTAATTGCTGAAATGTGCGATCGACAATCCGACCAATTTCGCAACTATCATCACCAATTAGCCAATTATGCGGTAATTTGGATACGATATCCAGAATATTTGTTGTGACATTTATTGCCATAGATGTTTTAACCAGGTTTCTTGATTGTCGTCGAACCAGTCATCGGTGCCGAAGCCTAATGCTCTAGAATTGGGAGATAATTCTCTTGCTAAATTCAATGCTGCTTGTCTGCCTATTTGGGTTTCAAATACTGAGGAAAAAACAGCGTCTATATTGTGGGTTTGACAAAATTTGCGTAGTTGGGATGGGGAACCGCAGATGGCTGGTTTGATGACAAAGATTCCGCGCCAGCCTTGATTGTAGCATTCTTGGATGCGATCGAGATTGGCGACTGACTCATCTAGCGCGATCGCAGTTTTGTACACAGCACCCAATGCTAGCATTTCATCAAATTGTGTGACAGGTAATGGTTGTTCTAAAAATTCAACACTTACGGAAGAGTTGGGAATTTCTAACACATCGTCGCAAGTTTGCAGCCATGTTTCAGCTTGTGAGTAATTGAGTCCACCGTTAGCATCTAATCGTAAAAGTGCTTTTTTGCGATCGCCCAAATCATCCATTTCCTTAATTAACCGCTGAAAAACCTGTAATTCTTCCTCAATAGCAGCAACGCCAATTTTCCATTTAAACGTCCGAAATCCCTGTAACCAAAGCATTTGTAACGCCGATAAAGCCGCTTCTCCCGCTGGTAATAAACCACTGTACTGACTATTTTTATCCTCGTTCCCAGACAGATCCCATTGGTGATAGCTTAAGACTGATCCCACAATAAATGTAGTTTTCAGCCCAAGTCTAGATCCCCCTAAATCCCCCTTAATAAGGGGGACTTTGAGAAGATTTCTTGTCCCCCCCTTTTTAAGGGGGGTTAGGGGGGATCTAGAGTTTGATAGTGCTGACTCAAAGCCAAATTGACACGCAGGCAATTCACTGGAAATAGCAAAAATCATCTCTGATGAAATATTAGCTGGTAACTGGTTGCAAAAGTCTAAAGCTTGCTCAAAACTTTCGGAACCAAACCAACTCAAAGGGGCAATTTCTCCCCAACCAATTCGACCATTTTCGTCAGTCAGTCTGAGGATAATTCCTGATCGAATATCCCAAATTCCATGACTTGTTCGTAGTGGACGCTTAAATTTTCGTTGATAGGTACGAAACTCGAATTTATAAATCATTTACTTTTTAATTAATCATAAAAGTGTCTCACGACTGCGACAAATTCATCAATACTTTCAAAATGGATATTGTGACCAGATTTTGCTATAATCTTGAGACTGGCTGCGGGACATAAATTTGCAATTTCAGTATTAATAGTTGTAAATTTATCATCATATTCTCCGACTAGCAAGAGGAGAGGGATTTGATTTTGTGCTAGTTGTGCCCAGAGTGAGGGCTGGTTGCCGGTTCCCATGTTGCGGAGAGATTTCGCTAATTCTAAGGGATTGTTGGCTAAACGCGCTTCTATGAGTCGATCGAAGTTGGGAGATTTTTTTAAGGATTTGAATAAAGGGCGATCGTACCAACTTAATAAAAATTCTTTAAGGTTGCTATTTTCCAGCTTTTGTGCTATGTGTGAATCGGATTGCAGGCGGTGCGATCGATCTTTTGCTGTCTTCAATCCCGGCGAAGCTGACTCCAGCACTACTTTCTCAAATCTGTCAGCAAAATGCAATGTCATGTACAGCGCCAATCGCCCGCCCATTGAATAGCCTAATAAAAAACACTTGTCTATTTGTAAATCATCTAATAACTCGATCAATGCTTTGGCTGTATTAGAAATATTGTAGCAACTTTCGTCGCCGATAACTCTAGTTTTTCCGTGTCCGGGAAGATCAAGAGCGAGACAGCAATAACTTTCAGATAGTAAGGAAATGATTTGATTAAAGTCTTGACTGTCGCAGGTGAATCCGTGGAGTAATAAAATTACTGGCTGATTTTTGTTCCCAGTCAAGAAATAGTGAAATTGATAACTTTTGAATGTCTCCATATTTACTGAAATCTAATTTCCGCATCTCCAACAGATATGACTGCTTGAAAACGAGTGAGAAAGTCCATACCAATAAGACCATCTATACGAATATTTGGCGGTAGATTATGGGCAACGATCTCAAAATCTTCTATTAGTTGACCCACACAATTAAACCAAGATACATTAATTATAGGAGCATAAAGTCTTCCTTGACCTGTAACTAATTCTTGTCTGCGTAAAGGATTACCAGTATCATAACCCAGATTTTGTAATACTTCAACTGGCAATATTGTAAAGCTAGATCCCGTATCTACCAATAAACGCACCCGCAGAAAATCGCCCCCTTCTCTACTGCCAATAGTTGCTTGGACGGCTAGCAAATTTTGCCCATAACGCAACAAACGGTAGGCTTTCTGATAATTTGGCATTTTTGTCATAACATCACTGCTAGGTTGTCAGGTATTAGTCCAGTATATTCTATGGCTACAGATTTTCCATTCCTTAATGAAAGCTTACTATAAATTTCATCGCGTTCTATTGCATGGGCTAAAACTTCACCTCGAATCACACTTAATTCTTCATCTAATTCAGGACTGACGATGAGTACCCACTCATCAGGATACAGACTAAAAATTTCTTCTAGGGTTAGGATTGGGCTAATTTCTACTGGCGTGTTCATGATTTGTTTCTCCTTGTTGGTGATTCAAGATCAAACTGTTCGTAGTCAGGACTTTAGTGCTGATTGACTAAAATCTTAGAAACAGGACTAAAGTTCTCACTACGAACCATACTTCTATTTTACCTGAATTTTCGACGATCGCCAAATCTACAAAACAAACCCCAGCGCCAGCAGCAAACCGCTAGAAAAATGCAGCGTGACTGCGATAAACTTAGAGTTGCTGACTTTGGCTGGTTGGTCATGATAATCTGTGACATGGCGGCAAAGGTCGATCGCAAAAAACACACTCCCAAAAATCAACAGCGTCCAAATTGGGAATATTCGCAACAGCACAAACAGCACAGTCAAAGCATAAATGCTACCGCACAACCACTGCAACAACTGTGCACCTTTCTTTGTACCGATTCGGACAATCGGTGATTTTTTGCCAGCCGCCACATCATCCGCAATTTGATGAAAGTGCGAACAGAATAAGATGATACTCGTAGTGATTCCGATGATTGTCGAAGCCGCAAAATTAGTTGTAGACCAAGTTTGAGTTTGACTATAATAAGCAGCAGCAAGTGCTAGTGGCCCGAAGGTAAAAAAGCAGATAAACTCGCCTAAACCCTGATAGCCTAAACGGAAAGGCGGCCCTTGATAAGTGTAGCCCAGGGCGCAACACAAAACTACCAGCAAAATCACTGTTGGGTCTTTTTGCCACCAGCTTAGGGCGCAGATTCCTGATACTCCGATAGCTAAGAATAGATTGGCTAACCAGAAAATTAAAGATTTATTTCCGGTCAAGTTAACCAAAGAATGTGCTTTGTTTTTATCTATCCCTGTTTCCGAGTCAAATACATCATTAGTCAGGTTTAGCCATGCTATAATTAAAATGGCTGACATTAAAAAAGTCGAAAATATTGACGAATTAATCGTTTTAGTTTCGGCAAAAGCAATTGCAGTTCCTACTGAAATAGGAATCACGGCAACGCTGTACATGGGTGGCTTGATTGCGGCTAGCCACAATTTACTATTTGGACGTTCAATTAACTGTGTTGTCATTATACAAAATTGATTCAATTAATAGCAGTCTAGTAATTTTACAATTTTATTGGTTCAGTAGGTGTACTCTGTATCAGGTTGAGTGCGTGCGGGGATGTATTCAAAGGCTGTGGAGGTACTTCCACAGTTGAATTATCGCGTCTGTAAACATTTGTGGGGGCGATGGCTTACGCCCCGCTACGCTACGACTTTGGCGACAGTTACCCGATCGATCTATAAAGTTTTGTGTCTAAATGTTTCGTGCGATCGACCTAGCATCTGTTTTTTCCCCAACAGAGCCCCGTTGTAGAGGAAAACGTCAAAAGTGATGTTTGGCGATCGGCCAGAGCGTGCTTAGATCGAAATAGGGGTTCTAGCGGGACAAAACCGCACTCTTTCTGACAAATCTGCTATTCTCGCTTTCATGACAGTAATACCGCACCGCGCTAATCTTTTGCAAGACTGCAATCAACTGCATCAGTTGCTGTTAGATTTACAGCAGTCTTTAACTGACAAATATCAAACAAAAATAGTTAGTATTTCTCATGAGATTTACCCCATAGATCCGCTAGCTGTACTGCAAGAGATTTCGGCACCTTGTCAGCGGCATTTTTACTTTGAGAAAACAGACCCAATTCCAGACAAAAGTTTTGCAATTGCCGCCCTTGATGCAGCAATCTATCTCACAGTAGCCGGAAGCGATAGATTTACCTTAGCGCAAAACTTTATTCGTTCAACACTTGCCAGTACAATTACCATTGGTGCGGAACGATTGCCATTTAGCGGGCCTCACTTTTTTTGCAGCTTTGCTTTTTTCGATGATAACATTGCTTCTAATTCTTACTTTCCGCCCGCTACCATATTTTTACCAAAATGGCAGATTTCTCGACAACAAGATAGCTGCATCCTCGTCGCGAATGCCCTTGTAGAAAAAAATATAAATGTTAAAAATATTGCTGAAAACATCTGGCAAACTTTTGATAAGATTGCATCTCGCAAATATCCTAAATTAACTAATTATATCAATAATTCGATATCTTTCAAACAAATACCTGTAAATGATGCCACTCAATTTAAAACATCTGTCAAGTCTGCCTTAGAATTAATCGAGTCTAAATACTTTAGTAAGATTGTTTTATCCCAAGCCATAAATGTGGTTTCTCAAACCAGTTTTAGTGTCATCGATTCATTGAACAACTTGCGCCTCAGTTATCCAGGTTGCTATGTATTTTCAACCAGTAACGGCAAAGGTCAAAACTTTATTGGGGCTAGTCCCGAACGCTTAATTAGCATTCACAATAATCAATTATCAACCGATGCTTTAGCTGGTTCAGCACCAAGAGGGACAACGGAAGCAGAAGATGCGAATTTAGCGAGAGGTTTATTGCACAGTGAAAAAGATATTCGAGAACATCAAGTTGTGATTGATTTTATAGTTGATCGCCTTGATAAACTCGGTATAACTCCCAATTTTTCCCCACTTCCAAAACTGTTACAACTATCAAATATTCAGCATTTGTGGACACCGATAACTGCTCAAATTCCGACTGGTATTCATTTATTAAAGATTTTGGCCCAACTGCATCCAACCCCAGCCGTAGCGGGCGTGCCGAGAGATATCGCCCTAGAGCAAATTCGTCGCTGCGAAACGTGCGATCGCTCTTTGTACGCAGCACCCATCGGCTGGATAGATGCCCGTGGTAATGGGGAATTTGCGGTGGGGATTCGATCGGCATTAATCAATGGCGATCGGGCTATACTATATGCTGGTGCCGGTATTGTCGCCGGTTCGGAACCGGAGAAAGAACTAGCAGAAATTCAGCTCAAATTACAACCACTTTTAAATGCTTTGGTTTAGCTCATTATGATTGACTTTCGGAACACAAACACTCTCTGGGGTTCAATATTAGCCGAAACTTTACAGCGGTTGGGATTAACTACCGCCGTGATTTGTCCCGGTTCGCGATCGGCACCATTAACAATAGCCTTTGCCCAAAATAACCAAATCGAAACTATTCCCATACTAGACGAACGTTCAGCCAGCTTTTTTGCATTAGGAATCGCGAAAAAATCTGGTCTACCAACCGCACTGATTTGTACATCTGGAACCGCCGCAGCTAACTTTTATCCTGCTATCATAGAAGCCAGAGAAAGTCGAATTCCATTGCTAATATTCACAGCCGATCGACCTCCAGAACTCCGGGATTGTCATGCTGGACAAGCGATTGACCAAGTAAAAATGTATGGTAATTATCTCAACTGGCAAGTCGAATTAGCCATACCTTCTGCGGAAATAGCAATGTTAGGCTATTTGCGACAGACTCTAATGTATGCTTGGGATCGATCGCAATTTCCGACACCAGGCCCGGTTCACCTCAACATCCCCTTTCGCGATCCACTTGTACCTATTTCAGATATTGCTGTAGAAGCTTTAGAAACACAATTTGATTCGGAAGATTTCTTTGCAGGATTAGAACCGATTGTTGTAGCAGAAACTTCTACCCCCCCCAGGCTTCGGGGGGGAGAAAGAGATACATTAAAAAAATGGCAACAATGCAGTAGAGGGATAATTATTGCGGGGGTTGCACAACCTCAGTTTGCAGAAAAGTATTGCAGTGCGATCGGGCAAATGTCAAAATTATTAAACTGGCCAGTCTTAGCAGAAGGACTATCCCCACTCAGAAACTATGCCCAACTTAACCCCCATCTAATTTCCACCTACGATTTAATCCTACGAAACCGCGAACTAGCCGATAAATTAACCCCAGAAATTGCGATTCAAATCGGAGATTTACCCACAAGCAAAGAACTCCGAAACTGGTTAGATAAAGCGCAACCAAAACGCTACATAATCGACCCCAGCCACCACAATTTCGATCCGCTACACGGCAAAACAATTCACCTACGAACCTCCCCAGAAAATCTGGCCACTATATTAACTCTTGTCCCCCCCCTTAGCAAGGGGGGGTTAGGGGGGGTTCTAACCTCTCCATCCCACGAATACCTCCAACTTTGGCGCAACACCGAAACCCAAGTCAGACAAACAATAGACCAAAAACTATCAACAATTAATAACATCATCGAACCCAAAGTTTCCTGGCTGCTTTCCCAAATATTGCCACCAGCCACACCAATATTTATTGCTAACAGTATGCCAGTCCGAGATGTCGAGTTTTTCTGGAAACCAAACAACTTAGAAATAAAACCTTTTGTCAATCGCGGCGCTAACGGCATAGATGGCACATTGTCAACAGCTTTGGGAGTTGCACACCGCAATCAAAGTAGTATTTTGTTAACAGGCGATTTAGCACTTTTGCACGATACAAATGGTTTTTTAATTACCAATAAATTTGTCGGTCATCTGACAATTATTTTAATTAATAACAACGGCGGCGGCATCTTTGAAATGTTGCCCGTTGCTAAATTTGACCCGCCATTTGAAGAGTTTTTTGCCACGCCGCAGCATATAAATTTTGCTCAGTTGTGTGCAACTTACGGCGTGGAACACCAGATAATCGACGATTGGGAGCAGTTAAAAGAAAAATTAGTTTCGCTACCAAATAACGGGATTCGGGTCTTAGAATTGCAAACAGATAGGCGTGCCGATGCTAAATGGCGGCAAGATAACCTAAGTAAATTTGCCAAAGGTTTGTAATTTTTAGGAATGACGCACGGCGCGACCAAAGAAACCGGGTTTTTACCGATTATAGGGATACAACGCGTCTTTCGGAAAAAACCCGGTTTCTGACCATCCGTGCGATCGCGAACTAACTAATTTAGACTGCTGCTTGGGCTAGCAACGAATCTAATCCTCCGTCTCCATCAAGTTTGTGAATGTCATCGCAGCCGCCGACGTGTTGGTTGTTAATAAAGATTTGGGGCAGGCTGCGCTTTCCGTTAGCGCGTAGGGCCATCGCATTTCTGGCCGCTTCATCGCCGTCAATTTTGTATTCCGTGTAATTCACGCCTTTCCACCACAGCAAAGTTTTTGCCCGGATGCAGTACGGACAGGTTTGCCAAGTATAGATTTCGACATGGGCTTTGATGCGATCGGGCGATCGGCCCAAAATTGGATTCAGAAAGTCAAGCATTTTTAGTACCGGAATAAGGATTTAACTGGTTTAGAAATCATACCAAATCTATAAATTCCCGTGCTGTAGGCGGATTCGGCAGAGGTGAGTTTTGAGGTGTAGGTCGATCGCACAGTGATTCGAGTCACACCTTGACTCTACTCGGATCACTTACGTACACCCACAATAATCACGTTCGGAACCTAATTAATATCACTGATCTTTTGAGGAAACCAGCGGATGATGTACATATCGAATTCAACCGCACTGCCATGAACCCGTTACAACTCCTCCCCGGCGCTATCTCTGAAATCCTCGCTTCTGTAAGCGACACAGGTGTTTTGACATTAGCCGATCGCTACGGTTTGATGGCCGCCACCTTCGACGAGTCGCTGAATGACGAAGATAGAGGCTGTGTGAACCGCTTGTTGCGGGCAGTAATCAGAGGCCGGGTGACAATGGTGAACGAACTTTCAGCAGCAGCGTAAGGTGAGTCAGCGGTAGATTAAGATGGCGAAATTGATTGGCAGTCGATCGCCCGTCGGAGTCCCAGAGACTTGATACAACGGCAATTTGAATTCGATTTAAAACTTTTCTCCTCCAACTAAATAACGGTTTTTTCGATGTGCAGCCTGTAACGGGCTGCTTTTTTTTGGGCTGACACACGGGTGGTCAGAAACCGGGTTTTTACCAAAATACTGGATTCAAACCCTTAATCTCGGAAAAAACCCGGTTTCTTTAGTCTTTGTGCGCTGACAACTCCTCTAATCGGGGATTTCGAGGTTGTACTGACGGCAGAGGGCGATCAGTTTTTGTTGGAAGCGATCGCGCAGTTTCTGGGGTGACACAATAACGCAATCTTCGCCGTAACGAAATACCTCTCGAATCAGCCAGAAGGGATTGGAGACGCGGCGCACGACTTGGCGGACATCTCCGATGACTCGATCTTCCTCACTGATATCTTTTGGCCTGCGTTCGTAAGCTTTTACCATGCCACGATAAAAGTGTAAGTACACTTTTAAGAAATCTAAGCCTTCGTCGCGCCACAGTCCGTCCATTGGCTCAATCGCCTTGATGCGATCGAATCGCAAACATCGGTTGTGAACAAGTTCGGGATAGTCGGGATTTTTGATGTCATCAGTCTCTTCGCACCAGATTTCCAAGTAAAAGCGCTTTTCTTCAAAGGAAATCTCCGCGTAGCGCACTGTAAACTCCAGTTCCTCGTCTTGAGCATTCAGATACACCAGGCGGAAAGGTTGGTGGTTATTAATGTGTCGATCGACTTGAGTTCGCCATGCCACGCTAGGCTGATTAGCTAGTTGCGAAAGCGATTGGCGCATCGGCGCTTCGAGCTCTCCTTGGTCTAACAGCAGACTTAAAAGGGTTTGAGCTTCTCCGGCGTGACCTGAATCGGTGAGGATTCTTGTGGCTTGCAGTAGCGCTTCCACCTGAGTCGGTCTCAGGGTAAAGAGTTTGCGGACTTCAGGTGTTTGTTGGGCGATCGCGACGATCAACCCCGAAGGACTGGGATTTTTGCCCCATAAAATGTTCAAGCGGCGAGCTAGCTCCTCTAGCTGCTCCTTGGTTCCCGGCGGAACTGACAGTGTAAGTGTCTCTTTTTTTCTAGACATTTGTCAAATATACTTGCATTATTCATAATTGTCTGCCATACTCTACTTATTGTACTTAAAAAAGCGTGACAGCTTAAGGTAGCCTGCCATGAAAGAAAGTCTTACCGATCGCCTACTGCAACTGATGTCCGATGGGCAGTGGCACTCAACAGAGGAACTGGTGGCAAAAATCAGTCATCGGTTTTCCGCAACGCAGCACGTTTTGAAGAAACGGGGTCATAAGTTTGATAAGCGCCGGATAGAAGGACAGCACCACGAATATCGGTTGGTGACAAGTCCGAAAGCGATCGCTTCTTAAAGAAAATTTCTCAGATATTGGGGGTAGTATCTACTACTCCTAATATGCCGCTACCGGAGGTAAATAAGTGTGAATTGGAAGCAACTCTCTTTGTTTGATGATTGGGGCGAACAGCCTCAGAAAGTCTCAAATCAAGATGCTATGGATGAGATTACTAACTCTGACATCATCATACTTTTGAGTGCTTTAACCGCTAAGGTTGTCTCTAACCGTCAAAGGTCAGAAATAATTACTAAATTGGCAACTTATTCTGAAGCGGTAGCGATCGCACATTCCTTCAGCGACTCCAAGCTAATTAGGGAACTCAGGCTGAAATCTAACCTAGAAGCTAAGAAATTACCAAAACTAACTTTCAAAGGCGATCGCGTCATCTATCAAAATCAAGACCTTGGCAAAATTCAGATTTTATATAAATCGCCCTTACCAGGAGAGTTGCAAGCACGATTATCTATTGACAGCGCCATAGACCGATTTTTAGAGTATTTACAGAAGCACTATCAAATTGCAATATTGAATGAAAGCGACTATCACGCACAGGTTTTCATTCCCAAAACACAAGAACCAGCATACTTTAGTCAATATTGGCGAGACTTCATAGAAAATGTAGCATTCTCTACCTATGGCGATACCAAATACCAGTTACCAGGATTAGTCCAGACATTCATTGTCATGCTCAATACCGTTACTCTGGCTGGTCGGGGTTTTAGCACCTTAGAAATCCCGATTTTAACACAAGATCAATCCAATGTCTTAGCCGCTTGGTATTTAGCAATAATTCGGGAGGTAGAAAAACGTCAAACCGAGCGTCAAAAGCAAATTGATGCTCTCATACAAGAACTGGACAATCCAGATTTAAACGCAAAAGAGCGGACACCTAAAGAAAACAAATTGAAGGAAAAGGAGGAGATGCAGTTAAAAGAAGCGAAAAAGTACAGCGAGTCATTTCAAAAGTCTTTTCGCAAATCCTTAGATGAGCAACAGTCTATTTGGCAACAGCTAAATACAATTCAAACTCAACTGGCTGATGTAGGATTAACAAAATCACAGAGCAACAAATTACAAAAACAGCAAGAGAAGCTAGTTAGTCAAATCATTTTTACTCAGGAATCTGTCCAGCATAAAATTCGCTTGTTCACAGAGTCCAATGGCGAACCATTTAAGTTTATTCACAACGATCGCAAACAAAAGCCAGAAAAATTCAAGCAGATTGCTAATTTTTCCAAACTCTTTACCAAAACTGCCACAGACCAGATTAACTCAACTCGTGGGGATATTTTTACTCAGTGTATTTGGGAAATGTATCGACTTTTGGAAAATAAACCCAGCGCTCCATGCCCTGAACCATTGCTGACGGAAAACCCAAGAAGACTCGAAGTGCGATCGGCTGGAGACGACGGTAAAGAATTTTGCTATTCCTGCGGCGTTACTATCGAAGATGCTAAATGGAAAGTAGCTCGATTTATGTTTGAGCGACCTTCACAGCGTCGTCAATCATCCTCAAGCGAAGATCGACCCCATATTTGTGCATCCTGTTCAGCCTTAGCTTTTGCATCACCGCTAAAAGTTACCGATGAAAGCATTATTCTGAAACTTGAATCAACCGATCGAAGTGAGCCGGCTAAACTCAAAGTTAAAGAATACATCAGAATGCTAACTAATAAAGAGTTGCATTTAAGTGCAGGTCGGTATGTAGTTCTGGCTTCAGATAGAACAGGAGGAGGCGATTTAGCATCTCAAAAGCTCGGTCAACTTCAATATGCACTAGCAAAAGTAGCATCGATTTTTCCGACAGAAGTTTTAGTTGATTTTGATTGTTCGCTGATTCCTCAAGGCAGTCAAGAAATTCATTTAGCAAGTCGGCACTTAGTTTTCATTAAAGGATTGATGGAATGCTACGGTCAATCTATTGTAATCGCTGGCAAAGAAATCAATTTCAATCTCGGCGATGCCGTCCGCTATATACAGCAAGACTTACCATTTATGGCGAACTACGATCTCGCTAAATCAGCTAGCGTATCAAACAATTTGCAACTGGAGAAAGTTCGCGAACTATACTGGAAAATTATTCAACTCGACTTGAAATCACAAGAAGTTTCAATAATGGATTCATCAAACCAAATGGCAAAACGAGCAAAACTCTACAGAGATGTAACAGCATTGACAGGCTTAACCTATGCTTTTGTGCAATCCCTAGAAAGTACAGCGAAAAAGGCAATGAAGTTAGAAGATGCTGAAAGAGAAGTAAGCAAAATTATCGAAAAAGTAGATGATGCTGTAGCTTTCTGTTACTATGCCACTCTTGGCGAAAAGGAAAAAACAAGGGTAGAAGCAAGGCTTTTCCGTAATCCTGATAACTACTTTGTTTACGACCAGACAAAGCAGTTATTAGAGACATTAGGCTTCGGTGAGCGCGAAGCAAAAGATGCAGAAAAGTCGCAAATTTGGCTAACACTCTACGCTGATGATGTGATGAGAGCTTATACCCACTTTGCTGAGAATGGCTACAGCCAAGACCGGGAATGGAATGAGTTAACTTATAACTTAAAACTTTCTCTCTACACTCGTTTTCCTGAATTGGTTCGCAAATTGAAATCTACAACGGAGAAAAACTAATTATGCCTGCTAAAAAACCTGAAACAACTAATGAACAACCTGAAAATGGTTCTGAGACGGCTAAGGAATCTAAAGTAACGACTGGACTACCTAAAACAGATGTAAATCATCCTCGGATGCACTTTGATATTTATGCCATTCTTGAAGGTTCCCAAGAGCTTTATTTTGGGCATGAAGTACAAGTTAATGTCAACTTAGTTGAGATAGTTAAGCTGACAACTAAAGATGGTAAATCACTCGAAAAATGCTATATTTCTCCTACAAAACGGCGCGGTGTTGAACGTCGCTGTTTGCTCTGGGCACCTGTCAAAAGTGGGGAATTGTTAGGAGATAAACAAAAGTGTGGAATTCCCAAAACCTGTGCTAAACCAGACTGTCCTATCTGCGCTCCCTACGGCGCACTTGACCCCGGAAAAAGCACTTTGATTGGTCGAGTAACTCACGGTGGTGGCGTTGCTATTCAAGATATTTACCCAGTAGAAAAACAACGGGCAATGCACCCTGCACGTTTGGTAAATCAAAAGGATGAAACGCCCATACCATTTAAGCGCCAGTACAATCAGCCGGGTATTCTTTATCCAGTTTACGATCATGCTTTGAGTGTAACTGACAAAGAGTTTTCTTCTGTTGCTTACGCTTTTCTCGATGCTTTGCCGCGCATTGGTTCGGGAAATCCCAAGGGAATCGCGATCGCTGAATCTGAAAATCAAACTCCTTTGCTAGTTGTCGATCGCTATTTAGTACCAAGAGGGAAACGCCCGATTATTTCTCCATCTGTAACCGATCCAGAACAAGCGATCGCCGATTTTATTCGCCTTGCCCAGTATCCAGAAAATGACACTGAACATATCCAATTAACTTACTTCGATCGCTGGATTGGTAATGCAGCATTGGATAAGTTACAAGAATACGCCGCGAACTTCGTTGAAACCGTTTTACAAGCGTGATATGTACTGTATAAAACTTACCATCACACCTACGGCAGCAATGACCTTTCGCATTTTGCCGGGGTCAATTCTCAATATTGCCACCTATCCTTTTGTACCGCCAACAACCCTATCGGGATTCTTGCGAAGGTTAGGAATGCTGAGTATAGGGTTAGAAATTCCTGAAACTCGCATCAACAAAGATGACCCGCCATTTTATGCTTTACCGCGTCATTATGTAGCTTTAGGTGCATATCCTGCGTCAAATTCTTGGCGAGGAGTGCATAAAACCTATCGCAAAGGAATGCGTGAGTTCAATCACGATATGTTTTCCCGATTGTATGTAGAAAAGGACAAGGCTAACTTTCAACTCCACACTTGGGAATATTTAATTGTCGAAGAACTAACAGGTTATGTCGTCAGCGAATCTTTACAAGGTTTAGAACATTTCCTAGACCTAGAAACCTACGGCTGTAAACTGGGCAAAGAAGGCTTCGCTGTCGTCACAGAAGTTTGTCAACCCATTAAATTAAGACGCGAAACAGTGGCAGCTTATCCATCAACAATTGTGCCGATGGAAGCACTGTTGCAGACTTCTCAATTTGTTGGAGGTTGCGACATTTACAACTTGTACCGTTACAACTGGTGTGCTGGTTCTGAAATTGAGTCCGAAACAGAGGGATTCTTAGACAAAAATCGCACTCTTGTAGATGGGTTTATTCCTTTTGTTGCCGCTTACTACCCAAAAGTTGTTAACTCTGCACCTACCCTTGATTGCTACACCGATGGAGAAATTTATCTCCCCGTTTCCCTGGTAAACCTGCTGAGAGATTAAGTTTATGGCTAATTCAGAACGTCAGCGTCCCTATAATTTTGGTCGCGTTTTTTTTCCTAGCAAACCCAATCCAGAAGCAGCGATTCCTAATGAGATTCGCTTTCAGCCCCTAGGAAATCATGTTGGGAATGTCATCAAGTTAGTTGAATACTGGGATAAACATGACTTTCCTTGTTCCTCATCCTTTGAACGGGTCAAAGAAGCAGCCAAAATTCACGATAAAGGCAAACCGCAAAAGTTTGAGATGCGAGTTGAGACTACCAGCAAAGGCAATTTCAAAAAATACATTTACTCGTTCAGAGGACATCGATATTTAGCAGAAAGCAAAGATGCTTGGGCCGAGTCTTTGGCTAAAGGACATCACGATTTTTCGGTTAAAGATATCTGTCGCGATGCTTATCAATTAAAGAAACATCCAGAGTATGAGAAAATTCTCGCGACAGAACCCTTAGCTTATGCACAAGAACTTTATATTTTGGAGATGTGCGATCAAATTGAGGCCGAGTTAGCTTGTCGGGTAATTGGAGATGACGAGCAAGCTGAGTCTCGCACTTTCATGGATTATACAATTGCTCAGGATGATTCCGAGCAAAATGTTTATCGAGTTGACCCTTGGATTTTCTCGCCAGACCAAATTGAGTTAACTTTTGAATATTGGCTGTTTCGTCTTTCTGAGGATGAGAAAGCTGAGTTATAAAAAAGCCGGACAGAAAATAGAGATGTTGACTTGGGGAAAAAGTTAGATGCAATTGCTAAAAAATGGTGGCAACAGCAGGAAGGTAAGCCTGATAAAGGAGAACCTCGAAAAGTGACTCTGAAACCTTATTTGTCAACAAAAAAGTTTCAAAATCGAGATTGTCACTTTTGGTATCAGCAGTTGGCTGGATTTACACCCAACCCGATGCAACAAAAACTGTTTGACTTGATTGAACAGAAAGAATTTTCACCGTTTTTATTCAAATCTCCTACAGGTTCGGGAAAGTTTGAAGCTGTTTTATTTCCGGCATTGTCAACAAAATGCCGTTTAATTTTACCATTACCTGCTCGGAGTTTGATAGAAGACCAAAAACAGCGAATACAAAAGTATCTCAAGCGTTTTTCTGCACTAAATCCAGAGCGGGAAATCTCTCTAGTCATCGATACTGGATCTCAAATGCAACGCTGGGTTTACCGCAACGGACAAGAAGAACCTAAACCCAGAACTTACAATCCCAGACGGCATCTTTATAAGGGAGATGTCATTTTAACCACATTGGACAAATTTATCTATCGTTATTTTGCATTTGGAGATAAGCAAAAGTCATTTGTGTTTCCGTTGAGAATTCACCGCAATAAAACTACGGAAGAAAAAACTATCATCTGCTTTGATGAGGCTCACAGTTACGATGAAATAGCATTTACCAATTTTCAAAGTTTAGTACAGTCACTGTATGAAGCTGGCAGATCGCTCATTCTGATGACAGCTACCATGCCCAAACAATATGTCGATCGCTTCGATTACTTGGATGTCATTGATTGCATCGATAATCCCGGCAATGCTGAAGCACTCCGCCAATTTCAACAGCAAACATTAAATCAAGCTTATCCAGAAAAAAGAGGCTTTGAGTGGCTGACTCAGATTCAAATAAATGAACAAATTCCAGAACTTTTTCCTCAGCAAATTGCTGAACTGGTGGTTAAGGAATGGAAAGCAAAACTCAATCGCCGAATTATTGCGGTTGTTGAAACGGTGAAAGATGCAGCAACAATTTACACGGAAGTTCGAGAACAATTAATTGATGATTTAGCAGACGGTGCAGAAAATTTTTTGTTCCTCTATCACGGCAGAATTGACCAGCATATTCGCCCGGAATTGTACCGACAATTGAAAAGTCGAGATGATGAGAATCAGCCTTATATTTTGATAACCACCAGTGCGATCGAAGTGGGGTGCGATTTGAATAGTGAGATATTAATCTCTGAAATTTGTCCGCCAGAAAACCTGATTCAGAGAGTGGGACGCTGCAATCGTCGGGGTAATATTTCTGATGCTAAGGTGATATTAGTGGGGAATACTATCCAAGAGTTTGCTAATACCCTGGATGAATCTGGATGGCAAACTTATCAAGAGACTCTGCAACAGCTAACTCAGTTTGAAACTCAGAAAATTGCTGAATGTATTTCGCGATCGCCTCACATTGACGACTACCGAGTCGTAGAACTATTTTCGATGCTACATGACTATGTTTACAGTGCTGACTTAACTTGTCAACCCGCTCACGAAAAGGGTTTAGTCGTGACTCGAAGTTGGACACCATCTGCAACATTAATTTATGATGACGGCACTCACATAGAGCTTAAAGATATGCCTCAAGTGACTGTGCCAATTGACCGTTTAATCATTAAAAAAGACAAGAGTAATCTGTATGCCAATACTGATGTTTACGAACAATACTATGACCAAGAAGAGACGCGCTGGAAACTACGAAATTTACACTGGGGTGTTGCTTATCAGAAAGATATCATTATCAAAATCCATCAAAGTAATGATGGTGCTTCAACCTATGAGGGCTTTCACGACTATCCATATAACCCAGAATTAGGTTTTGTAGAACTGCCAGGAATTTTTATCAAGTTGAGAACACATGGCTTTGATGCAAAATTACTCTACCAACATGGCAGTAGCGATCGCAAGAAATCAGTAATTATCACATATACCAAGTCCTTAGAGGAAGCAAGCTAAAGGCGATCGCACTTTACTCAACACAACCAACTATAACCATTATGCCGCACAGCCTCATCCTCAACCTCCTCCCCCTCTCCCCAATATCCCCCGGATACCTAACCGGAAGACACCTGCACGCCCTCTTCCTCACCCTCGCGAGCTCCGTGGACAAAGAACTCGGCAACTACCTCCACGAAGCCACAGCAGATAAAGCCTTCAGTCTCAGCCCTTTACAAACTAAAAAATGCCCTTTCAAAAAACACCATTCCCTGCAATGGGAACACCCACAACCTATTCCCGAACATACCCTTTGTTGGTGGCGAATTACTCTTCTAGATGACACTCTATTCAGCAAATTAACTCACCTGTGGCTGAATCTCAATCCCTCCAAGCCGTGGCATCTGGGCCCCACTGATTTGCTGATTACTAAGATTCTAGGAACGCCCCAAGTAGATCAGCCTTGGGCTAATGCTTGCGATTACTCTCAGTTGTACCAGCAAGCTTCTGATACAAATCGATTAATTGCGTTCAGTCTGGCAACTCCGACTACGTTTCGCCAGGGCAAATTTGATTCAGTTTTGCCGACGAGAGAATGCGTTTTTAACAGTCTCCTCAGTCGCTGGAACAAGTACAGTGGTATTGAATTTTCTCCACTGTTACTGGATGCAGTATTTTCGACTTTTGTCAACATCAAAACAGAAGTTGTGACTAACTATCACAGCAATTTAGTTGGGATTGTTGGGGAGGTGAGTTATCGGATTTTAGGGGATCTGGAGCCGTTAGCGATTAAACAAATTAATGCTTTGGCTGATTATGCTCTTTACTGCGGATTGGGAAGAAAAACACCGATGGGTATGGGTATGACGCGGCGGATTATTATTAAGAGTTCTCAAGATTGAAGAATGAGATGTCCGAGGGATTGACCGAGATTCGTGTAGGGGCGGGTTCGCCAACAATATTTGCCAAAAACTAACAATTTCAAAAACCCGCCCTGACCTATGTATTATACCCGATCGCACATCATATTACCACCCATCGAACCAAAGAAACCGGGTTTTTTATCTAATTTGAGGTTGCAGCAAAGTATTTTCGTAAAAACCCGGTTTCTGAGCATCGCGTGTAAGTCTTGACTGCAAATTTTCAACACAAACTATCAAGATCATGAATGATACTGATGACTACATTTCGATCGCATCCCTGAACCAATATTCTTACTGTCCTCACCGCTGCTGGCGGATGTTTTGCGCGGGGGAATTTGCGGACAACCAGTATACCATTGAAGGGACGACTTTGCACGATCGCGTTCACACTATGGGCGAGATTAATCGCGATGAAACTTGGCAGGTTCGCGCGATTTGGCTGAAGTCAGAACGCTACAGACTTATTGGCAAATCCGACTTGATTGAATCGGAGAATGGTGAATTGTATCCGGTTGAATACAAGCGTGGCCGCAAGGGGGAATGGGATAATGATGAGTTGCAAGTGTGCGCTCAAGCTCTTTGTTTGGAAGAGATGACGGGGAAAACTATTGCGACTGGTTATGTGTATTACGCGCAGTCCCACCAGCGGCAATTAGTGGAGATTTCTGAGGAGTTGAGACAAGAGGCAGTTGTGACTATTTCTGCAATTCAAATTTTGATTCAAACGGGAAAAATGCCGCCCGCAAATTACAGCAAACGCTGTCAGGGATGCAGCTTGTATACTCAATGTTTGCCGCAAGCTGCTGATAAGCTTTGCCGCTATCTTGAAGCTAGCTAATTCAAAACCGCCAGCCAGCAGATAAGAGTCGGCGGTTGAAACCGCCCCTACACAAACAAAGTCCGCCTTCGCGGACTGAGGCATTAAGGATCAAAGGCGGATTTGGTATAAGTGCTGATCGAATTAATTCTTCAGTCGGTTTCAACCGACTTTAGCTTTGAGACAGGGGTTTTAACCCCTGGCGGACAAATCCAAAGATGACCAATACAGGACTAACTTCGCACAATACAAAATAGATGCTGCGATTGCTTCGTTCCTCTCTTCGGACAGAAATAGGTTAATACCTAAGTCCTACAATACATAACTTTAGGAGTCGAACATGGGAACACTTTACATCAATCAAGAAGATGCTTTCATCGGTAAGGTTGACGAACGGCTGCACGTTAAGAACCATGATAAGAAGTTGCTGGATGTGCCTTTGATTCATTTAGATGGAGTTGTAATTTTGGGACGGGCGACTATTTCCCCGGCTGCGATTACAGAACTTCTCCAGCGCAAAATTCCTCTGACTTTTCTCACGAGTACAGGTCAATATTTAGGGAGGATTGAACCGGAAATGACTAAAAATATCTTTGTGCGGAACGCCCAGTGGAAAGCGGCGGGCGAAACTCCGCAAGCTATTCACGTTGTGCAAGGCTTTATTCGAGGTAAGTTGAAAAATTATCGGTTCTTCCTTACTTGGTATGCCAAACTAACAATTAAAATGCCAAGTAAGCAAACATCTATTTTTGTAGTTTTCAAAATTTCTAAAGCCATATGCAGAACGTTTTATCAACTTAAGC
>CASBQF010000283.1 GCA_949127775.1 Oscillatoriales cyanobacterium PMM_0080 | reverse complement strand
CCAATCCCCAAATCGCGCTGAATGCGAGCTAGAGGCCTACTCTCGCGCCTGAGCATCTTCCCCACCGTCAATTGTTTCAAGCTAAAGGGATCGCGCACAAAATGGCCGCTCCAGCTAATTACCATGTGGGAATGACAGTGGGGACAAGTGAATAGTCCGCTAACCATCCCGACGGGGCCGACGATGCTGGAACGGTTGCAAATCGGGCAAGTGACAGAATGAGTGTTATATGTGGGAGCGTTCATAACTGTTTTTCTTGAGTAAAAAACCAATAACCAATTGAGAACCTGCACTAATACCTAGGGCATAGACCTTTATAGGTACATTTCCTTAATTCCTATTTTACCCCTCAGATCCGCGCGATCGCATCTCACCGATCCCGAAAATCTTTAAATTCCCAATCCAGTAAGGAGTGCAAGTCCGCACTACAGGTCAGATTGTATTGCAGCGGAGTAACGGTAATTTTATGGTCGCGAATAGCTTGTACATCCGTAGGAATATCCTGCGGTACAGTCGCATCGGGGGTTTCTTCTATATCATCTAACAATTCCCCAGCTAACCAATAATAAGTTTTGCCGCGCGGATCGGTACGCTTTTGAAATATGTCGAAATAGCGGCGAATGCCTTGACGGGCGATCGCAACTCCGGTAATTTCTGTTTGTTTAACCGCCGGTATATTCACATTCAACAGCATCGGTTTGGCCATTGGCACTTTTTCCAACTGTGCGAGCAAATTCACAGCAAAATTCACCGCCGGATCAAATTCCAGCGAAGTATAACTTGCAAGGCTGAAAGCAATACTGGGAATGCCTTCCATCAATCCTTCCATTGCCGCCGAAACCGTCCCAGAACAAATGATGTCCGTACCTAAATTCGGGCCGTGATTGATCCCAGACAGCACAAAATCCGGCGGTTTGTCAACTAAAGCCCACAAAGCTAATTTTACGCAATCAGCGGGAGTACCCGAACAAGCCCAAGCTTTGACTGCGGGGTCAAAAATAGATTCGACAATTTCCGCACGGATAGGTTGGTGGAGGGTGAGCCCGTGGCCCGTGGCCGAACGTTCTCTGTCGGGACAAACTACGCTTACGTCATGGCCGGCGGCGGCGAGTCCGTTGGCGAGGCTGTGGATGCCTTGTGCAAAAATGCCGTCGTCGTTGCTAATTAAAAGTTTCATCAAAAGTTTTATAGGTCTCAGAACAATCTTAAACTAAATTCAGCTTTGCTCACAACACCCTTCAATCAAAAATTAAAAATCAAAAATTAAAAATCAAAAATCGAAAATCGAAAATCAAAATGATTGTGGTAAACTCAACTTGGCTCAAAACCGCCATCAATTCCATAATCTAAAATCTAAAATCTAAAATCAATATGACTGTCCAGAAGAGCGACATTGAAACCCAACTAGAAACCCTGGGCCAAGAAGCCAAAAGTGCGATCGCCACCACCAATACCCTCGAACAACTCGAACAGTTGCGCGTCAATTACCTTGGCAAAAAAGGTCAACTATCTCAAGTTTTAGGCATGATGGGCAAACTGTCGGCAGATCAGCGGCCGAAACTAGGTGCGATCGCCAACACCGTCAAAGAAGCCCTACAAACCGACTTAGAAGACAAGCGCACCAGCCTCCAAACCGCCCAAATCCAAGCCAAATTAGCCTCAGAAACCCTTGATGTTACCATGCCGGGGATTTTCAGTCCCCAAGGCCGAATTCACCCATTAAACAGCGTCATAGACCGCGCTCTAGATATCTTTGTTGGTCTCGGCTACACCGTCGCCAACGGGCCCGAAATGGAAACAGACTATTACAATTTTGAGGCATTGAATACTCCGCCAGACCACCCAGCGCGGGATATGCAAGATACCTTTTATCTCCCCGGCGGAAATTTGTTGCGGACTCAAACATCCTCTGTGCAAATTCGCTACATGGAACAGAATAAACCGCCGATTCGGATTGTCTCTCCCGGCCGCGTTTACCGCCGCGATACCGTCGATGCTACTCACGCAGCAGTGTTCCATCAAATAGAACTTTTGGCAATAGATGAAGGTTTAACTTTTACTGACTTGAAAGGCACGATTAAAGAGTTTTTAAGGCAAATGTTCGGACAAGATTTGCCGATTCGTTTTCGCACGAGTTACTTTCCGTTTACAGAACCTTCTGCGGAAGTGGATTTGCAGTGGAATGGCAAATGGCTCGAAGTTTTGGGATGCGGCATGGTCGATCCTAACGTTCTCAAAGGAGTTGGTTTAGATCCTGAGAAATACAGTGGTTTTGCGGCTGGTTTTGGGGTTGAGCGGTTCGCAATGGTGCTGCATGAAATTGATGATATTCGCCGAGTTTATGCTAGCGATTTACGTTTTTTGCGGCAATTTTAAAGCATGGCTGGGAGTCTTTTCCATACTCGTGTAAACGAGAGGTTTTGGTCAATGTAGATCAATTTTTTGATTTCAAGTAATATCAATTCCGCTGCAACCGGAATGATGTCAACAGTTAACAGTTAACTGACGGTGCAACCGGAATTGATATGATTTATTTTCTACTTGCTAAAGGCACCCTTGATGTTGTCAACTGCGCTCTCGACAGCATTTTTTGTGTTATCAACTGCTTTCTGAGTTCGAGCTGAATCTTCTGTTGCTCTTTTCTCGATTGTGCCCGCATCTTTTTTAGCTTTGCGCTCTGCGACACTACCATTCTCCGATGTTCGATCGACTTTAGCAGCATTTGTCTTGGCAGTTTCCTTAACCTTCTTTTCTGTATCTCGGATGAAATTTTTGGCTCGTCCAGCATCTTTGGAGACTTTTTCTTGAACCTTATCGCCGATATCTGCTGCTGCGATCGAGTTTACACCAGGAGAAGCCATTGCTGCGGTGTTAGAGAAAAATGCACCCTGCCAAACAAATGCCATCGCTGACACACAAAGCATGGTTGCAGCCAGATAGCGCCCGACAGTCGAAAGCCGTTTGGTAAAATAATGCAGTTTCATAGAATACAAAATGAGATATGACATTCTATTTTTACTCGATTTGGGCGATCGACTGAACCCTTCTCCAGATAGAGGTTATCCAGCCATCGGCTGTTGAAAAAAATCCGTCTTTTGACAGATTGAAGCAAGGAACATCAGTTGACTTGAGATTTTTGATTTTCTCGCGAATAAATTGAGTCCACAGTCGCGACGTGGAAGCTTCAAACGAGCAATTCATATGCGTCGCAGCTTAACTAGCCCTGGCTGAAATCTCAGAAAAAATTAAATTATATAAATAAGACTTGACTTAGAGCTACAAATAATGTTATGCAAAGTATTTTTGTGAAAGACAAATGGATTTTTTTGCTATATTGACTTGCAATAAAGATAATGGTTTTGTTGAGATGAGGAGTTGAACGGATGAAAAACTTGAATTGCTGGAACAAACCCGCTGCATTACTGGGTGCGATCGCGATCGTAGCCGGAAGTTTACAGGCGACTGCGATCGGTATTGCCGCCCCATCAACATCCACTGTCAGTCAGGATGCTGAAAAAATTTCATTTGAAAATAGCGGCACCTTTCAAATAGCCCAGGCCGGCACCCTTTGTCGCAAAGTTACTCCCAAGGAAGGTTTGACGGTTCGCCAAGGCCCAGAAACAAAATCCCCTAGAGTTGGTGGTGTCGCCATGAACACTCAAGTAACGCTGGCTGCCGGCGCTACTTCTACTAAAGGCTCCGACGGCCGCGTCTGGATTCAAATTAGCGCTCCAGTAAAGGGTTATGTGGCCATTGGATATCCCAATAACGAGGCTAATTTAGCGTCGTGCACCACAGCAAGTGCAACTCCAGCGCCCGCACCAGCACCAGCACCAGCACCAGCACCAGCACCAGCGCCCGCACCAGCACCAGCACCAGCGCCCGCACCAGCACCAGCACCGACGCCCCGTCCAAGTCCTGCACCAGCGCCCGCACCGACGCCCCGTCCAAGTCCTGCACCGACACCGGCACCAGCGCCCGCACCAGCACCGGCACCAGCGCCCGCACCAGCACCAGCGCCCGCACCAGCACCAGCGCCCGCGCCTGCACCAGCGCCCGCGCCTGCACCAGCACCAGCGCCTGCACCAGCACCAGCGCCTGCACCAGCACCAGCGCCTGCACCAGGCCCTGTAAGTCTGTGCCGCCAAGTAGAACCTCGCGTAGCACCGAAGGGTCTAGCTATCCGCGCAGAGCCTTCCAAGACTGCCGCAGTTAAAGGTGGCGTAGCGGCTAACGGTCAAGTAACGCTTGTGCCGAATTTCCAGTTAGTGAAAGATAAGAATGGAGAAGACCGTAATTGGGTTGAAATTTCAGCCCCTGTGCCCGGATTCATCTCGGCGGGAAACTTGATCATGTGCAAGTAAACTTCTGAGTTATATCAGTTTGATCGTTCGGACTTCAGTCCTCTCCTCGGTTTGATCGTTCGGACTTCAGTCCAATGGCAGGGCTGTTTCATTCTCTTGTAGGGGCGGTGCCAAGAGTGCCCGCCCGAGCTCTGAAATACCTGCAAAATCGTCGATGAAGAGGGGCGGCACGGGGCACGCCCCTACAGAATTATCGTTTTCTTGAGAATGAAACAGCCCTGAGTCCAATGGCAGTGAAATTTGGTAAATCACGGAGGATCAAACCATTGGAAACTCATTGTATACCAGCCAATCATTCAGACTTTTTCAGTGCCATTTGACTTTAGTCCGCAAAAAAGAAGGACTAAAGTCCGAACTATCAAACCTTATTTTAAACACAGCGGCCGCTTGCCCAATTTTGGTGTCCGCGATTGGGTTGACACTTCGACTGTCGGCCAATCCAGACAATTTCCCATTTATTTTGGGTTAGTTTTAGCTCGATGCGGTGCCGCATTCCGGCCACAGAATCGTCAGCTAAACCGACGACTGTATGCACGATTACGGCTGTCTCTCGCGTGGGATATTCCACCGAAATTCCATCGCTTTTTCTGCCTTCAGATTCTCGATCGCTGCTAAAGAGTTTAGCTGCGATATCTTTGGGGTTAGAGACGGTAATTTTGCGATCGCCCAGAAACTGTTTGACGTTAATTGATTCGTAGTTCGATCGACTTGCAGGCTGCGCCAGTGCTGCGATAGGAAGCTGGATACAGATAAAAACAGCGAGGAAAAAGAGTGCTTCCTTGACAATGGATTTGTTCATGAGGCTTGAGATTGTTCGAGAAATTTTTGTCTCCTTGATGCGAAAGCCGCCAAATCTGCCTCGGTGAATTGAGTTTGCTGCCATGATGGACGCGACATTAGTCGATCGCACCAAGCTTGAATTTTAGGATATCCGTCTACAGATACACCCACCCAAGATAGCAAAGGCACGACGGTGCCGGCAACTCACTCGGCATATGTTAAAGTGTTGCTACCGAAAAAAGGGCGTGAAGCGGAGCTATCCCGTAGGGAATCGTCCAACAAACCTTCAAAAAATGTCAACACAGAATCGACTTTTTCCTTAGCCTTTGCGATTACCTGCGCTTGGGGATACTTTTTAGGATGGATTTTCTGGTTGTGACGCTGAACTTATTGAGGCTGTGCCTATTTTACACGATAGGTAATTGTCAGGGCAAATCCTGATAAAATGCAACAACAATATGTGCGATCGCATTTAGCTACATCATATTGATTGAATTTCCACCTGTTGCTCTAATTCAATTAGGACTTGAGCCTCAACAAATGTAGTGTAAATCGGAATATTCGATGCTATTGCTTCAAAGCTAATAACTAGAGAATAGGGTGCTTCAGCATCTGGATCGTTGTTCCAACCTTCATGTCCAACTACTGCAATACAGAATGCTTCTCTCAGTTCAAATGACTTGACAATAGTCCAATCCTTTTGAATAGTTCCGGCGCTTCTAGAAACACCGTCAATTTTTCCATAGTTTTTCGCTCTTTTGCCAATAGTCCACTTAAAACCTTCCTCTCCCTTTTCAGCATCCTCTGGAGCATCATACTCTTTCAAAATCCTAGCCAGAAACTTTTCTGGATTTTCTCCCTTTTTACTACAATCCCAATCCAGCCAAGTTGAAAGATATTTTCGGCGATTTCTACGAGTTCGACGTGGTTGTGCTTTGTAAGATAGAGTAACTTCTACCAGAATCTCATGTTCTTCTCCCTGACTACGCAATCCTTCTGGCAATTTGACTTGGTAAACATGAGCTTCTTTTGCTTTGATAGGACGATTCCCTCTGGTAATCAAAGTGATACGATTGGGAGAATTACCTAAAGCGCGATCGAGATTTGGAATACCATAACCAATTTGACGAATGACGTGCAGTTTATTCACATCCTCTGCCATTGTCCACTCCGGCCATCTGGCTGATTGTACTATCAGCGCACGGTATAAAAGGCAGCTCTCATCCGACAACTCAGCAGCAAGACGCGCGGCAATATGGCTGACTTTTGGTGCTGCAAATGATGTTCCAATATTGTCAGCAGCAACTCCTGGCCCACCATTCAAAGTCGAGCGCACTAATTCTGGGCAAACTTCTTTAGGTGAAGTAATGTTAGGTGGTATTGATTCATCTTTTACTAAGTCGCCGCCATATTCAACTACTTCTGGTTTAATTGTACCCCAAATTCCTAACCCAGAGCATGAAAAAGCTGATGGTTTATCCTTCTGTGATATTGAAGAAGAGGATAGTTCACGATAAGAAGCTAGAGAAATTGAGCCAACGGTTAAGGATTGAAAACTTTGTGCAGGGTTAGCAATTCTACAAGAATTTTCTACAAGATAATCGGGACATAGCCGATTTGCAGCAAGATGCTCTTGGACAGATAATCTTGTATATCCTATTCTTCCACCACTTAAGGGTAAATTTCCTGCTGCTACAATAAACAGAATATCCTTTTCCCATGTCAAATTATCAATTCCTGCCGCCCAAGAACTCATATATTGGGTGCGGCACGGAACAGACCCAGTGATAGAATGGTTGAAAATCCTTGTTTTTGTTTTACTGTGATAAAATTCTACAATGTCACCTAATAAGTTGGGTGGAAATATCTGTGTAGATAGTTGACATTTAGCATCAAGGATTCTCGCATTTTGAATCCAGCAAACAGCTTTTTCATTTCCAATACGAGGTATCGTTACGGGATAGAGGACTGCACCAGCCACTCTGGTTCCGTGTCCACCATTGCTAACATAGTCAGCATTTTTATCTGTTTCTCCGGGAACCCAAGACTTTGAATTGGCTGAATCAATAGCTGCTTTCAAAAGAGAATGATTTTCTTGAATCCCACTATCCATAACACATACGTTAGGGGCATTTGATTCGGGTTGTTCTAGTTGAAAAATAGGATCGTCAACATCAGATAAATTTTCCGGCTCAACTAACTTAGCAAATTCATCAGGCAAATTCACATCAAAAATATAGGGGAAATTGAAAACTAAGTCTTTTAGTCCCTTGCCAGAAATTTGAAGACGGCACGAAAAACTATCGGGCAGTTGAGAAGATTGAGGAATAGCTCCATCCACAATATTTAAAATCTCTCCCTCATAAGCTTGGACAAATTCCGTAAACTCATCTTCTCTTTGCGACTTAATCTCATCCCATTGCTGGTAATTTAAATCACGTTTTTTACTCCAGGTTGTGAAGCGTTTAGTAAATTTTTCGTCACTTTCATCTGGCTTTATTTCGGGGCAATCAGGCAATTGTGACTTCATTCCTAGACAAGCAATACCTATATCCACAATATATATTTGTGCATCTGTAATTTGCTGCCATTGATTAAGTAGTTCTGGTGAGAGGACGTACTCAGGTCGCTTGCTTCCATCAATAAAGTCCCAGATTGCTGCAACTTTACCCCCTCCTCGCTCTGACTTAATAAATTTTTCTATCTTTTTTTCTAGTTCACTAAATTCACTATCGTCTGCTGAAGCACCAATAATATACCCATTTTCTAATTCAGCAATTACTTCGATTCCATACTGTCTGAGATCTTCTGCATCGAATTCAGTAGGATCAATCTGTAAAATGATAGGTATAGCTTTTTCAGGAAGTGGTGGCTTTTCCTCTTCCTCTCTTTTTTCTTGAGTATCTTTCCAATAAAAAACTAAGGAGTCTAAAGAACTCTTTAATTTACTTCCATGTCCTTGTCGATTACTTGCATTCGCAGATGTTATTGCATTTGGTTTGCCTCCTCCTTGTGTAGTTGCAGCGATTCCTTCTTTTGTAAGCTTGAGTTGAATATGTGGAAATTTATCAGAACGTTCAACCATTTAGTTCTCCCAATACCAAAAATTAAGTTTATGTTACCTTGATTTCTTTAATGGCTTCTTGTAAATGTTCGTGAATGACTAGCTCCTCTCGCTCAAGAATTGCCCGTTTAGCAGCATCTTGTGCAACCCTCACGGCTTGAGCAGCAGAAAAATCTCTCATCATGTCAACGATCGCAGGCCAGTCGATCGAGCCGACTTCAATGGCAGATAGTGTTTCCTTTAAGATAAATTCTAACTCTTTTTTCCCGGGTTTTGGTACTTCAATTAAATCATCAAAACGCCTCCAGAGTGCAGTATCAAGAGATTTATTCAGGTTAGTAGCTGCTACAAGAAGACCCGATGTCGGTTCATATTCATCCAAAATCTGAAGAAACGTATTGACGACGCGCTTCATTTCTCCTACTTCCTGATAATCTTCTCTTGACTTAGCAATTGAGTCGCATTCATCAAGAAACAACAAGCAGGGATTTTTTGATGCATCCTCAAAAACAACTCTCAAGTTGCTCGCAGTTTCTCCTAAAAAAGATGAGACCATTGCATCAAATCGAACCTTAAGAAGTGGTAAACCTGTATTCCAAGCTAAACGCTCTGCTCCCAGTGTTTTTCCACAGCCGGGGAGACCATACAGCAGAATTTTTTGCCTGTAGCGGAGTCCATGATGAGCAAGCCTATCTCTTGCTGCATACTCGCGCTCAATTCGCTGGAAACGTTTCTCAATAACTTCAGGCAGTATCATGTGATGCCGCAGTTTTTCTCTTGGTATGACAGTAACTAAAGGAAGATTAAATCGCTTACTGGTCGGTAGTTCACTTAGGGCTTGTAGGCTTTCTGGTACTACCGAAGTAGATGAGCTTTTGGAGGTAGATTTTTCTTTCTGGCTCTTCTTGGTAATATTCTCTAATTGGTCTGCTAGCAGCGTGTGTCCCTTTTTGCGTTCTTCCTCGATAACTAGATACGTCAATTTGTCGATCGCCTCAGTGTCGGCACTGGCGATCGCCCTAAATAATCTTTTGAGAACTTCTGCTTTCATAGCGCCTCTCAGTGTACTAGAGAGAATGCCATTATAACTTGATTTATTAATCAACTACTGAATCAAAATAAAATAGGTGGGGCGATTACGCCCCACCTATTTTAAAGATGACTATTGATTAATAATCGAAGTCGCCGCCGCCCATGCCGCCGCCACCGCCAGAAGCAGCGCCTTCCTTGGGTTCGGGCTTGTCAACGACGATACACTCGGTTGTCAGCACCATGCCAGCAATAGATGCGGCATTTTGCAGAGCAGAACGAGTTACCTTCGCAGGGTCAACGATACCAGCTTCAAACATATCGACAAACTCATTTGTCGCTGCGTTGAAACCAACGTTAAATGGCTTTTCTTTGACACGTTCAGCAATGACAGCGCCATTCAAACCAGCATTTTCAGCAATCCGCTTCAGAGGAGCAGCTAGAGCGCGGGCAACAATCAATGCACCGGTCAATTCTTCGCCCTTCAGAGTGCTATTAGCCCACTCTTCCAATTGAGGAGTTAGGTGAGCCAAAGTTGTACCGCCACCAGGAACGATGCCTTCTTCGACAGCAGCTTTGGTTGCGTTGATCGCATCTTCAAGACGCAGTTTGCGATCCTTCATTTCGGTTTCGGTAGCTGCGCCGACTTTGATGACTGCAACGCCGCCAGCCAATTTGGCCAAACGTTCTTGCAATTTTTCTTTGTCGTAGGAAGATTCGGTTTCGTCCATTTGACGACGAATTTGTTCGCAGCGAGATTTGACTGCGACTTCGTTACCTTCGGCAACAATTGTGGTGCTGTCTTTGGTGATGGTGACGCGGCGAGCTTTGCCGATTACTTCCAGCTTGGTGTTTTCCAGTTTCAAGCCGGCGTCTTCGGTGATCAGTTGACCGCCGGTCAATACGGCGATATCTTCTAACATGGCTTTGCGTCGATCGCCAAAACCAGGTGCTTTCACAGCAGTCACGTTCAACACACCGCGCAGCTTGTTGACAACGAGGGTAGCTAGAGCTTCTTTCTCAATGTCTTCTGCAATGATCAGCAGCGGGCGGCCGGAACGGGCTACTTGTTCGAGCACTGGTACTAAGTCTTGTACCAAGCCGATTTTTTTGTCTGTCAACAAGATGAACGGTTCTTCGAGAATCGCTTCCATCCGTTCGGTGTCGGTGACGAAGTACGGAGAAATATAGCCTTTGTCGAAGCGCATTCCTTCGGTGATTTCGAGTTCGGTGGTCATGGATTTGCCTTCTTCCAGGGAAATCACGCCTTCCTTGCCCACTTTGTCCATTGCGTTAGCAATCATTTGGCCAACTTCATCGTCGTTGCCGGCAGAGATGGAGCCGACTTGAGCGATGGATTTGGAATCTTCTACTTGTTTGGCGTGTTCGGCAATTTTTCCTACCAAAAAGGTGGTTGCTTTGTCAACACCGCGCTTGAGGGCGATCGCATTTGCGCCAGCAGCTACGTTGCGCAGGCCTTCTTTGACCATTGCGTGGGCGAGAACGGTAGCAGTTGTGGTGCCGTCGCCTGCTGCGTCGTTGGTTTTGGAGGCGGCTTGACGGATCAAGGCAACGCCTGTGTTTTCTACATGATCTTCTAGTTCGATTTCTTTGGCGATGGTTACGCCGTCATTGACGATTTGAGGGGCTCCGAATTTCTTTTCGAGAACCACGTTACGACCTTTGGGGCCGAGGGTGACTGCTACTGCTTCGGCGAGAATGTCCATACCGCGTTCGAGGGCGCGACGTGCATTTTCGTTGTAGATTATACGCTTAGCCATAGTTTTTTGGGGTTGAAAGGGTTTGAGATTTTAGATTGGGGATGGATGGCGAGTCATTTGTCTTGTGTCATTAGTTGTTTGGCGGCGTTCGCTTTAAACTAATGACTGATGACTAATGACTAATGACTAATGATTAATTAGTTAACGATCGCCAGAATATCTTTTTCGGCTAACAAGACGTATTCGTCGGTGCCGAGTTTGATGTCGGTGCCGGCGTACTTCGAGTAGAGAACTTTGTCGCCGACTTTGACTTCCATTTCAACGCGCTTGCCGTCGTCATTACGCTTGCCGGGGCCCACTGCCGCGACTTCGCCTACTTGGGGCTTTTCCTTGGCTGTGTCGGGAAGAAGGATGCCGCCGGCGGTTTTTTCTTCGCTAGCGCTTACTTTCACGAACACGCGCTCGCCTAGCGGTTTAACGGTAGAAACACTCAGTGATACTGCTGCCATAAATAAATCTCCAGATTATACGATCCTAGTCAGTTAGCCGTCCGGGGTCGCTATGAATGCGACGGCCGACTGCTTACAACTGACATATTAGCACTCTCGACTCCTGAGTGCTAATTTAGCTTTAATCAGGGGCGATCGTATCTTACGTGTCTGTACGGGTTCCCGAACCGAGAATGAGTGGGAGAGTGCCGGAGGGAAAGAGTAAGGGAGTGGGAGAGGGAAATAGGGGGGAGTATGGTATCGCTTGTGTTACGCCTTCTGTCACCCTTGAGAATTATTCAGGAACATCCGATCGACGGGAATGTTATTCAAAAATACGCTTTTTTAACTCATCCTTTGCCGCCGCCAGTTCAGGGGAAACCAGGCATTTAACTGTAGTGGTGTGAAAAAGCACAGCCCGATCGGCAAGATGATAAGTTGAAGGCCCTCAAGTTGAGAGGACGATCGCACCCATAACACATCGGACAACTCTAGTTTTCTGCCTGTCTCTGCTACTCCTGCTTGTGACGAAAGGTTATTTAGAACCTGCACCTCCAGAAGTTCGATCGCCGGAGTCTGGTGACATTTGACCCAAAAGTTTCGTGCGTAGAGGGCATCGGACAGTTTGCCAAACTACACTATAAATAGTTAAATACGTAAGTGGGGAGTCAATAGATTTTTCTATATCATAAAGTACCAATTAAAATCGGGGCATCAACCTACAATTGAGCATTTACAGATTAACTATCTCACTTGGCTATCAAGAGGATTTTTCCCACAAATCAAGGCCTGAAACATTATTGATGACTATCTACTTGGGAGATAAGTTTTGTTAAGTTCAGCTCGATCGTCAAGTGGCAGGCGATCGTCCATTATTAAGTTTTAGCTGGGTTTTTAGTCCAAAGGCCTTGAAAAAGCCAAGTCAGAACACTGATGGGGAAGCGGTAACACCCGCCCCGCTTTCCCCTCACCGCAATCGCATCACCGGGCGACGGCCACAGGATGCGCAGAACAAACAAGATTGAAAACAAAGAATTGTGCGGGATACTCTAGCGGGAATAAATATGAAGGACAATTCAGCAGACCAAAAACGGCTGATGTTGGTTGACGATGACCCGAACTTGATCTTGCTAGTCAAGGATTACTTGGAGTTTCGGGGTTACAACGTCATTACAGCAGAAAACGGCAGACACGCTCTCGAAAAACTCGAACAAGAAGTCCCCGATTTGATCATCTGCGATGTGATGATGCCGGAAATGGACGGGTACACTTTAGTCAAACACATCAGAGAAGACCCGCGCACGAGCTGGATTCCGGTTCTTTTCTTGTCCGCCAAAGGTCAAAGTTCCGATCGAGTAAAAGGCTTGAGCACTGGGGCTGACGTTTATATCGTCAAGCCTTTTGAACCGGAAGAACTGGTAGCTCAAGTAGAATCGTCTCTGAAAGCAGCATCCCGCTTGATTCGCCACTCCAGTCCCGGTATTGAGAACAGCCCAAAAATCAAGGCGCGTCGCAATGTCGAATTGACTCCCACTGAGTTAAAGGTGGTACAGTTGCTAGCTCAGGGTATGGCAAACCGCCAAATCGCAGACGTAATGAACGTCAGCCAGCGGACTATAGAGAGCCATGTCAGCAATATGCTGGGCAAAACAGGTCTGCACAACCGGACAGAGTTAGCTCGCTGGGCCCTTGAAAGCAAAAAGGCTTGAGTCTAGGCTCTCTGCTATGAAATTAGGGGAGAAAAAGATACTGCAATCCGATTCGGTATGCCTGCTGGAGAGTAGGGTGGTTGGCGTGGTAGTTTTGATCCCCATTAACCTTGACACCGTAGCCTCTACTGAGTTACTTACTGGGGGTCTGGTTCGATCGCCATACCAGCATCGAATACCATTCGCCTTAAAAGAGCCCTCTGGCGGTAGTGCCAAAAATATGAAATACTGGGGGGATGGAGTTTGCTGAAGTTTAATCTATTGCCTCAGTTAGCTCCATATTGCTAAAATGTGATATTTAGATTAACTTCTTTCTACAATTATTAGGTCTAAGTTCTATGACAAACTTAATGAACCGCCTTTCTATTTTTGTGGACGGGAACAATATGTTCTACGCTCAACAAAAGAACGGCTGGTTTTTTGATCCACGCAGGGTGCTCGAATATTTCAAAACTTCGCAGCCAAATGTCATCTTGATCAATGCTTTCTGGTATACGGGTTTGAAAGACCCACAAGATCAAAGGGGATTTCGAGATGCTTTGATCAGTCTGGGTTACACGGTTCGCACTAAGATTCTTAAGGAATATTACGATGATGCTTCGGGCAGATATTCTCAAAAGGCTAATTTAGACATCGAGATTGTGGTTGATATGTTTAATACGGTGGATCAGTACGACCAAGTTGTGCTATTCAGCGGGGATGGGGATTTTGAAAGGGCGATCGAGCTATTGCGATCGAAAAATACTCATATTACTGTGGTATCCACCGAAGGAATGATTGCCAGAGAATTGCGAAATGCTACAGATAGGTATATAGACCTAAATGAAATTCGGGAACATATCGAGAAAATGGATTATTAGTCATTAGTCATTAGTCATTAGTCATTAGTCAGCAGTCAGTAGTTATAGATTATGGGTTATTAATTATTCGTTATTGGCGCGAAACACAAGACTGGTGACTGGGGGCTAATTGCCCAGAAAAACGGACAAGTAAAAATCAGGAAAACACTTTTGTAGAGCTATGAAAACTCAACCAAGTCAAGACCGGATTATTATTTTTGATACGACTTTGCGGGACGGAGAACAATCTCCGGGCGCGTCTCTGAATGTGGATGAAAAGCTGACTATTGCCCGCCAGTTAGCCAGATTAGGTGTGGATGTGATTGAAGCGGGTTTCCCTGTCACCAGCACGGGAGATTTTGAGGCGGTTCAAAAAATAGCGCGCTCGGTTGGCACGGAAGATGGGCCGACAATTTGCGCTTTGGCAAGGGCGACAAAGCGGGATATTAAAACAGCAGCCGAAGCTCTCAAACCAGCGGTCAATGCGCGAATTCATACGTTTCTGGCTACGTCTGATATTCACTTGGAGTATAAGCTGAAAAAGACGCGGGCTGAGGTTCTGGAAATTGTGCCGGAAATGGTGGCTTATGCTAAGTCTTTTGTCGAAGATGTGGAGTTTTCGCCGGAAGATGCTTGTCGTTCAGATCCGGAGTTTTTGTATCAGGTTCTGGAACGGGCGATCGCCGCCGGTGCTACAACTGTGAATATTCCTGATACTGTCGGCTACACGACTCCGAGCGAGTTTGGGGCTTTGATTCGGGGAATTAAGGAAAATGTGCCGAATATCGATCGGGCAATTATCTCGGTTCACGGTCACAATGACTTAGGATTGGCTGTTGCTAACTTTCTGGAAGCCGTGAAAAATGGCGCTAGACAGTTGGAATGCACGATTAACGGCATTGGTGAACGGGCGGGAAATGCGGCTCTGGAAGAGTTGGTAATGGCGCTTTACGTGCGGCGGCAATATTTCAATCCGTTCTTGGGAAGAGAGGCTGATTCTGATGAACCGCTGACGAATATTGACTCGCGCCAAATTTACAAAACATCGCGTTTGGTTTCCAATTTGACGGGGATGTTGGTGCAGCCAAATAAGGCGATTGTGGGAAAAAATGCTTTCGCCCACGAGTCGGGAATTCATCAGGATGGGGTGCTGAAAAATAAGCGGACATACGAGATTATGGACGCTGAGTCGATCGGCTTAACCGAAAATCAAATCGTCCTCGGCAAATTATCTGGCCGCCATGCTTTTCACACTCGCTTGAAAGAGTTGGGTTTTGAAATGGCTGACGATGAGCTAAATAAGGCTTTTGTCAAGTTTAAGGATTTAGCGGATAAGAAAAAAGAGATTACGGATTGGGACTTGGAGGCGATCGCCAATAACGAAGCCCACCAAGCACCAGAACTTTTCCGGTTAGAATTGGTACAGGTTTCCTGTGGTGACAAATCTCGACCGACAGCCACCGTCACCGTCCGGAATCCGGCGGGGGAGGAATTGACTGATGCGGCGATCGGTACTGGGCCTGTAGATGCCATTTACAGGGCAATTAACCGGGTTGTCAATGTCCCGAATGAGTTGATCGAATTTTCTGTACAATCGGTGACAGGGGGCATAGATGCGATCGGCGAAGTGACAATTCGCTTACGTCACGAAGGCAAAGTATTTTCCGGTCACTCAGCCAATACTGACATCATCGTCGCCTCCGCCGAAGCATACATCAGCGCCTTAAATCGGCTGTACGTGTCATTACAGTCTAGTGCTGAAAAAGCATCCGAAAAGCCAACTCAGATCAGAAATGAAATTGTTGCAGCAGAAGTACAGCGCTGATAAATTTATTGTCAGCTATCTTTCTTAAAACAAACCGCAGACGAACCAAGATCATAGCAGATCAATCTCAATTAATCTGCGTTAATCCGCGTTCATCTGCGGTTTAACATTAATTGTTTTACCAACAACAAACCCTTAAAAAAATGCAAGAAGAAACCTTAAAAAAAGAGCGACAATTCCACGATGCTTGGGCATCAACAATCGACGTAGACGGCATCCGCGTCAATGATTACTTTGAAGCTTGTACAGCACCTGAAAATAGATTTATCGTCCAAAAAATGGGTGATGTCACTGGCAAACGCCTCTTAGATTTAGGCTGCGGCGCCGGAGAAAATAGTATTTATTTTGCAAAAAAAGGTGCACATTGTGTGGCGGCTGATTATTCTGAGGGCATGGTGGAAGTGGCCATGAAATTGGCAGAGATAAATGGCGTAACAATCGAAGGTTGTACTGTAAATGCAATGGCGCTAGATTTCCCAGACAACAGTTTTGATATTGTTTACGCTTCTAATTTGCTGCACCATTTGCCGGAACCAGAAAAGGCAATTCGCGAAATGTACCGCGTGCTGAAACCGGGTGGAAAAGCTTGTTTTTGGGACCCGATGAAGCACAATCCGGTGATTAATGTTTACCGCAGAATGGCGACTGAGGTGCGGACTGAGGATGAAACTCCGTTGAATATTAATATTGTGAAACTTGTCAAATCTCTGTTTTCGGAGACGGCTTATGATACGTTTTGGTTGACATCATTGTGGATTTTTTTGCGCTTTTATTTGATTGAAAAAGTGCATCCAAATGATGAGCGTTATTGGAAGAAGATTATTATTGAACAAGAGAGATTGAAACCTGAATATTCTCGTTTAGAAGGGTTGGATGGGTGGTTGAAGAAGTTGCCTTTGATGAAGCGGTTGGCTTGGAATTTAGCTGTGGTGGCAACGAAGTAAGACGATTTTAGTGGTAGGGTGCGTCAGTTTGGAGGTGATCGCATCAGCGTCGAAAGTATAATTCTGACGCACCATTTGTTCCCGGTGCGTCAGTTGTGAGATTGTTTGTTTGTAGCAAAAATAATCGTAACTGACGCACCCTACTTCAAGTGGTAGGGTGCGTCAGTTTTGAGGTGATCGCATCAGCGTCGAAAGTATAATTCTGACGCACCATTTGTTACCGGTGCGTCAGTTGTGAGATTGTTTGTTTCTATCGAAAATAATCGTAACTGACGCACCCTACTTCAAGCTATAAAAGCAGTACAATAAGTCTAAGCATTTAATTAAGAGGCCAATTATGCCAGAAACTATTACTGCTGTTTACGAAAACGGGGTTTTTCGTCCCCTGAGTCCTTTGTTATTGAATGATGGGGAAACCGTGCAAATCACAATTGTAGCGGAAGTTTCGCAGGAAGAACTCAAGGCCGATCGCGAAAAAGCGATTAAGTTGATGGATGTACGAGGATTGATGCGTTTACCAAATAAGCAGGGTAAGCTCGATCGAGCAGAATTAGCACGCCGCGAACAGAAATGGCGCGAATTGATGAAAAAAATGGAACCGCTACCAGGTAAGCCTCTGTCAGAAGTCATTATCGAGGATCGTGGCCCGTGGTAAATGCTTATTTTTTCGATACTAGCGCTTTAGTCAAACGGTACGTGCCTGAAATAGGCAGTGACTGGATTTTATCGATTACCGATCCTGCTACAAACAGTGATTTAGTTATTAGCCAGATTACTTGGGTGGAGTTACACAGCGCTTTTGCACGCCGTCTGCGGGATGGAAGTTTGTCTGCGGAGCGCTTTGATTTGATTGGGCAAAAAGTTAGGGAGGATTTTGAAAATGAATACCGAGTCATAGATGTCGATCCAACTGTGATAGAAACAGCCGCCGAATTGGTGATGCAACATCCGCTGCGGGCTTATGATTCTATGCAATTAGCGTCAGCTTTGCGCTTTCAATCTACTACTCTCCTTTCGCAGCCAGAAACTCAACTAATTTTTGTTTCGGCGGACAACAGACTGCTGAATATTGCTCAGTCGGCTGGTTTGGCGATCGACAATCCTAATAATTATGCGTAAAATATCACAGTAACTGGTTTCTAATGGTAGGGTGCGTCAGTTGTGAGATTTTAAATCAGCACCGAAAGTATGATTCTGACGCACCATTTGTTGTCAGGTGCGTCAGTTGTGAGATTGTTGGTTTGTCGCAAAAATAATCCTAGCTGACGCACCCTACTTAAATCTACAGAATTTCTTTCAAAATTGTAACTAATATTTGATTTTGTTCCTCTGTACCTACACTAATTCGCAATTTATCATCCAATCGCGGCTGATTGAAGTATCGAATCAAAATTCCCCGTTCTTTGAGTGTTTGATAAATCCTTTGTGCATCGCCGTTGGGTGGCCTTACTAACAAAAAATTGGTTTGCGAGGGCCAAACTTCAAAGCCTAATTCCTGGAAACTAACCGCTAATTTGGCTCTGGAAACCTTGATTTTTTCGGCGTTGGCTGTTTTGTGATTTTGGTCTGCGATCGCAGCCGCACCAACGAGATAAGCCAAAGCATCCACATTATAACTGTCTTTGACTTTATTTAATTCAGCTAACAGTGCCGGATTTGCTATAGCAAAACCTAACCTCAATCCTGCCAGTGAATAACCCTTTGAAAGCGTCCTCAAAACTATAACATTACTGTACTTTTTTGTCAACTCCAAAGCATTATTTTCTGCGAAATCTACATAAGCTTCATCGATGACCAGAATGCCCGATAACTCTTTCGCCAATATCTCCAAATCTGCAACAGATATAGCGGTTCCCGATGGACTATTTGGGGAAGCTATAAATGTCACAGCACCTTTAGCAGCTATTAGCAAATCGATAGGTAATTTGTAGTCGTCTGGATACGGAACTTCGACAAATTCTGCATCTTGAATTTCTGCCAAAGTGCGGTACAATACGTAGGTAGGTGCGGGACAAACCACCTGTTTTCCCGATTCGCCCACAGCACGAACTATCAAGTTCAATAAATCATCACTACCGTTACCTACCGCAATCCAATCGTCAGGAAATCCCAAAACTTGACTAGCAGTGACGCGGAAACTTTTGCCAGTTGGATCTGGATAGCGCCGCAGCATTTCTCCATCTATTTCCTGAAGCACTTTTAAGGCTTTGGAAGAAGGTGGATAGGGATTTTCATTAGAATTTAGTTTAATGATTTTTGTGCCTATCGGTGGCTGTTCCCCAGGTACATAACCAGACATTTCATGGATACTTTTACGAAAATAATTCATTTCTTATCTGCGTGCATTAGCGTTGATCTGCCTACATCTGCGGTTGCAGAAATTATATCAAACAATTAGTGACAATCCGCGTTATCCCTAAATCAATTAACTGTTGCATATCCGATCGATCGTCCACCGTCCACGCCACAATGTCAACACCCTGACTGTGGCTTTCTGCAATCAGTGCGGGGTTTTCCAGCAAAACGCTATACAGGCTGGTAATCAAATCATCGCGGTGCGCCACGGCTTGAGCTAATTGAGTTTTGTACGCTTCTAGATTAGCAACGATATGCCCGATCGCCAAATCGCCATCTAGCCGCCGCACTTGTCCGAGAAATCGATCGCTAAACGAGGTAATAACGCATTTTTCTTTGATTCCTGAACCTTTCAAAGTCTTGACAAACTCCGCGACTTCTGCATCCGACCATTCGCAGTGGGGCTTCACATCAAAGTAGAGAAATTTGTCAACATTTTTCAGGATGGCTAAGGCTTCTTTCAAGGTAGGAATTTTTTCATCTGAAAATTCATCGCTAAACCATTTACCCGCATTGAGTGTCTGCAATTCGGACAAATTTTTGTCCCTGACTTTACCCGAAACGCCTGTAATCCTATCCAATGTTGAATCGTGGAAAACCACGGGCACGCTGTCGGCGGATAGCTGGATGTCAAACTCGATCGAACTAGCTCCACGGGCGATCGCCAGTTCAAAAGCTGCTAAAGTGTTCTCAGGGGCGATCGACGAAAATCCCCGATGTGCAATAATTTCTAAATTCATTATCTAACCTGTTGTCTATCTCAGCCTAAATATATCTGTAGGGTGCGCACTGCGCACCTTACCAATATTATTTTCCCCACCCTATTTTTTGCGATTCAAACTCAACAAAATAAACTGAGTTTTCTGCGCTTCCTCAAAATTGTCATCGCTAACCAAAACTATACTTTGACTGCCGTCTGGCAAACGTGGCCCGAGAGTCATTCCTTCTAAATTGTACAGCGGAATACCCAGTTCGTTCAAGTCTAGCAGCAACTTTTTTCTAGCAGGTTCGACCATTGCAGATTGCCCTTTAAAACTTTTGATTCTCGAAGTATCCGTAGCCGCCCCAACCGCTACTTGGTAAATCCGAGCGCTATATCCCGACAGCCCAAAAGAACGTTCTAAGCTTAAAAATTGGCCGCCCCCAATAGTTACTAATTCTGTTAAACCGTTCAAAACAGTCATCGGAACTTGGTCTAGCGTGTAAAGATTTTCTGAGACTAATTGCGGTGTTTTATCGACGATGATATAATGTAAAAGACGCAGTTTGCTTGCCTGTTCCGGGTCTAAATCTTGCATTAATGGTGCTTCGGTAGCCAGAAACAAACGAAATGGATCTAGACCACCTGGGCTAAAGGTTTCTGGATCGATACTTAAAGATTCAAAACCTAAATTTTCCAGCACTCCTTGCTGCTGTTTATCATCGCTGGCGTCTGGAATATAGCGCTTGGGAATTGGCAAACTTCCTCGCTGATTGCCAGTTTTTAAATCAAATTCTCCGACAAAAGGAGGAATACCAGCATGAGTTATGCCTTCACTAGCAACAAACACTGAATTGCGCGGAGAAAGGGCGATGCCTTGGGGATTGATCGAATCCCAAGGGAAGGTTTCACCGTCGGTTTTCTTGAGGGATGTAACGCCTTCAACGGCAACTTTTTTGAGGCGAATATTGGTTGAATCGTTGGATGCAAGGTCGAGCCTGAGACTGTAAAATCTGGCTTCTCCATTTTCGCTCTTGTCGTCGGAAAGAGCGTAAAAGCGATAAGCTTGGGAAGCGACTGCGCTAATACCTTTTGGATCGTAGGTAATTCCTGATAAGCCACCAACTGGTGTTCCTTCAAAAGTGATTTTGGGCAATTGGTACTCGTCTAAAAAGTTGAGAGACATTTCAGGAAAAGAGCGGTCTCTAGCAACTGCGGGAGGTATAGTACAAGCTGTGCAAACAGTTAACAAAATTAGGGCTAAACTGAATAAGCGTAAAAGCCCTTGGCTACGCCAACGAAGAGGATCGCCCAAATCGCTTAATTCCAAACAATTGCTCAGTGCGGTAAATTGTATTTTGTCGATCTTGTTGAACAGTTTGCTTTTGTGCCATCTTTGTGACATGATTTATACCGTTTTGTAGATATGCAAAATTTGATGTTTCGTGCAGGGCTGCCAAATCGCGGCAACCAAATTTTGAAAATGAGAAATTCTGTGCCAATTGGGTGCTTGCTTTTCTTGTGGTTGTGTGCTGGTTCGATCGCTAGCGCCCAAACTAATCCACCAGCCTTGGATCAATTTTCTCCTAATCCTCTAGAAGTTACCACACCCGATCCCCTAACTCCCACTAATGAATCTTTGAGCAGCACTCAGCGGGAGGAACTGAAAGCGGCCTTGCAGCAGTTAAACTTAGAAGCAGCGACTAAACTACAAGCTGGAGACGGGGCTGGTGCTTTTGATATTTGGTTCCGAGAATTGCGGCTGCGCAGGTATCTGGGCCCGGCGCAGGAAATTGCTGCTTTGAGTCGGGTGGGAAGTGTGGCTTGGAGTAGCGGTAAAAACCTGGAATTACAGCTTATTACCAAACGGCTGCAAACAATTCAAACACAAGTACGATCGCAAGTACCAGCAAATAGTGAGTTGCTTCCGGTATTAGCTGCGGCTTTTGGGCAGGTGCGTGCTAAGGGCCCGACTGTAGAAGTTTACCAAGAAATTCTTGACAATGCGCGCAAAAACCAAGATATATTAGCTCAAGGTCAGATTTTGAAGACGATCGGGCAAATCCACATCAATTGGCTGAGTTACGATAAAGCTGCTCCCGTGTATGAGGAATTGGCAACTTTAATTCAGGAAAACCGCGCTTTATTTGCTGCTAATTCTGCTGTGATAAATACTGCTGTAGTTGCGGGAAACGGTGCGCCACAGCCTGTAACTCTTCCAACTGAGGTAGATACCCTGAGACAGTTGGCCTACGTTTACCAGCAGTCGAAACAACCCCTAAAGGCGATCGCAGCTAGGGAGAGATTAGCATCCGTATATCTTAACCTCCAAAACCCGAGCGCGATACCACCGATCAAAATTGCGATCGCCACCGATTACCAAACCCTAGGGCAAATCAATTTAGCAGCTCAATACTATCAGGAAGCCTACAATTTAGCCGTCCCGATTCAACAGTACGCCCAAGCTAGCGAAGCTTTGGATAAATTAGCACTGCTTTATCGATCGCAAAAGCAGTGGGAACCGACTTTGCGGATTTATCAAATGCAGTTGCTGTTAGAAGAACGGGCTTACAATTTCTACGGATTGATGAACACTTACGATAATCTTGGTCAAGTTTATCAGGAGATGACGGATTACAAAAAAGCTTTGGAAGCTTATCAAAAAGGGTTAGAAGTCGCTAAAAGATTGGGACATCGACAAGAATATTTTGATAAGAAAATTGACAAAGTTAACAAGCAATTGCAAAGGACTTCGTAGTTGTCAGCCGATAAAAATGTTAAGGGTAAAGCGGTGAACTTAAATTCAGTAAGGTGCGCAGTGCGCACCCTACAAAAATACTTTTGAGTGGTAAGTTTCTCGCGACATTGAATAATAGACTACATCAGTTTCGTAATAATGAGCATTTTTGTCGTATTTCATGCCAACTTTCTGCATTACCCGCTGGGAGGCGATATTTTCTGGGCGGGCGATCGCAACTATTCTGTCAAGCTGTAATATCTCAAATCCATAGTTGAGACTCGCAAAAGACGCTTCCGTCACCAATCCTTGATTCCAATAAACTTTGTTGAGCGCGTAGCCAAGTTCAACTTCCGGTGTTTTGTCCAGAAAACAAAGTCCGCAGCGGCCAATCATTTTACGGTCTATTTTATGTACTAAAGCCCACATTCCGAAGTTGTTTTGTTCCCAACGTTGGATCATAGTATGAATGGCACTTTCTGTTTCTTGTCTAGTTCTAACTCCTGTCAAGTATTTCGTTATTTCTGGATCGCTGTAGATGCGAGACAAATCGTCTAAGTCGTCTAGCGTAAATTGTCTCAGATACAATCTTGCTGTTTCTATTTCTTGCATGATCGACAAGATAACTTCTACCACTAGATTATAATACCAGTTTTGTCTAGCTACAAACATTTTGGTTGAGTTTTGTTCCTCAACCCTACCTGCTGTTACAAGAAAACACTGTTTGTGAAACAGGCCGGAGAGCCTGTTACTGATATTCATGTAAAATATTGATTCTCTTTGTTACAATTATTAATTAGATATATTGTACAGCTTTTGCCATCAATGACCATTTCCTCGCCCATAGCAGACACCAAAGACGCACCCCGCCGCGAAACAGACTGGCGGTTATTCATGAGGTTGGCAGCTTATGCAACCCGCAGCAAACGTTTGCTGATTATTTCGATCGTCCTATTAGTACCGCTAGCAGTCTCAGGAGCAGTTCAACCGATTCTCATCGGACAGGCAATTTCGGTAATTCGCTCGGAACCTACATACCAATTTTTGCGGGGAATGCCTCTATCTGCGGCATTAAATATTTTGGCGGTTTTGCTGATGCTAACTATAACATTTAGATTGGCACTGCAATCAGTTCAAGGCTATTTAGTCACGAAAGTAGGGCAAATAATTACTACAGATATTAGAAATGATTTGTTCGCCCACGTCACATCGCTAGCAGTGAGATTTTTCGATCGCACTCCTGTAGGCAAATTGATGACTCGCCTCACTAGCGATGTCGAGGCTTTGGGCGAGGTTTTCTCTTCAGGCGCGATCGGGATTGTCAGCGATTTGTTTTCAATTCTAGTAATTGCCATTTTCATGTTTACCATGCAGTGGCAACTAGCTTTAATGTTGGTATTAATGATGATACCAATTTCCGCCATAATCATTTATTTTCAAAACCAATTTCGCGTAGCAAATTACGATACCAGAGAAGAACTTTCCGATCTAAACGCCCAACTGCAAGAAAACCTGACGGGCATTGGCGTAGTGCAGCTATTCCGCCGCGAAAGATTCAACTCAGAATTATTTAGTGTCACCAATAAACGGTACATTAAAGCAGTTGACAAAACTATTTTTTACGACTCAGCCGTATCTGCTACATTGGAATGGATTGCTTTAGTGGCGATTGCAGCCGTTTTGTGGATGGGCGGCCAACAACTTCTGCAAGGTACGATTAACTTTGGTACTCTCTCGGCATTTATTTTATTTGCTCAGCGTCTTTTCGATCCGCTGCGGCAATTTGCAGAGAAATTTACCGCAATTCAAGCAGGATTTACCGCCGTCGAACGGATTAGCGATATTCTCAACGAACCGATCGAAATTAAAGATCCAACTAGGGAAGAACAGGCAGAAGGAAAACGGCAGCAAAAAGCAGAAAGAATTAAAAGGGAAGCAGGAATAAATCAAGATTATTCCGGTGAATCTGAATCAGGAGAAATCCAATTTGACAATGTGTGGTTTGCCTACAAAGAGAACGAATACGTCCTGGAAAATCTCAACTTTACGATCAAATCCGGCGAAAAAGTAGCATTAGTCGGCCCAACCGGTGCGGGCAAAAGTTCGATTATTCGTCTTCTGTGTCGCCTTTACGAGCCGACGCGAGGACGGATTCTGATTAATCATGTAGATATTCGCGATTTGCCTCAAGCAGAATTGCGCAAGCACCTAGGTGTGATTATTCAAGATGGCTTTCTATTTGCGGGCGATGTGAAGAGCAATATTAGTTTGGGCGAAAATTACTCAATCGAGGAAATTCAAGCAGCAGCAGAAAAGACTAATGTTGCGCATTTAATCGAACAGTTACCTCAAGGTTATGATACGCAATTGCGGGAAAGGGGAACCAATCTTTCGGGGGGACAAAAGCAGTTATTAGCATTTGCTCGTGCCGCCATTCGCAATCCCAGTATTTTAGTTTTAGACGAGGCAACTGCTAGTTTGGATGTGGGGACGGAAGCTTTAATTCAAGAAGCTCTGGAGCGTTTAATGGTGGACAGAACGGCTATAATTATTGCGCACAGGCTTTCGACTATCCGAAATGTCGATCGTATTTTGGTGCTCAAACGCGGGCAGTTAGTAGAGTCTGGCAGCCACGAAGAATTGTTGCAGGTAGAAGGTTTGTATGCCAGTTTGTACAAGTTGCAAATGCTAGGAAGTTAAGAGTTGACAGTTGACAGTTGACAGTTGATACCAATTTTTTATGAAGCTGCATAGAATCAGATATCCCTGGGACACCCCTTAATAAGGGGGGGACAAGATTCCGCTCAAAGTCCCCCTTCTTAAGGGGGATTTAGGGGGATCGAGATATATGCAACTTCACATTAAATTGGTATGACAGTTGACAGAAGGAAGTAAGGAGAAAGGAATATTTTTCCTAAAGTCGGCAGATTTGCGGTTTTAGATTTTAGATGAGAGAACAAATCTGAAATCTTAATTCTGATTACCTGCCAAAAATAATTTTACCCAGAGTTTGTGGCAGATGAGTTATATGTTGAAAAAGCTGATTTGGCCCGATGCCAAACAATAACTGCATCACCAGCACAATTGCTGCTAGAGCAATCGCTGTCCCGATACTGGATTTCAATACTTTAAAAGCCCAATTGAATACCAGCCAAGATACAAGTAAGGAAGCGATTAAGATAATTAATTCTATTGGCATATAACATTTTTTACTGTAATGTTTAATTCAAGCAATACTGCCGCGTTTCCGTGTTTCCTTGAAAGAAATTCCGACATTTTTCAAGCCTGCTTTAATCATTTGCTGCTCTAACAAAGCGAAAAAGCGAGTTCGATCGCCCCCAGTGACAACTGCTTGGTTGTGGGCTTCTGCTAGTGTCACGGGATAGCCGCCGCCTTTGTGTACTTGAGCCAGCATCATTCCTAATGCTAAATCTAGCTCTACTTTATCTTGTGCCACCCATTCCGGCACTTCTATTCTAGCAATTTCTGTGCCAACATGAACGTAGCAAAAATAGATGGGATTAAGGCCGTATAAATCTAAAATTCGAGCGTGGGATTTCCATAATGGGCTTCTTTGTCCGGGGGACAGAATTGTTGACCATAAAATAGTATCTCGCAAGGGTTCAAATTCTTGACAAGGCGCTTTTTCGTCAAAAGCACTGGTGGCGGAAAATCCCACATTCGGGCAGTTTGTCATGCAGTCTGGTACTTCGTAGCTGCAAGCTTGAAACCGCAAAAAAGATAAGCTTTCGGTGCTGCGAGAAGCGCTTAAGTATCCTAATAGGGGAATTCTGGCTACAGACAATTTGTCCCAAGCTTCTAAAATTGGCTCCAAAATTCGATCGCGCGCTTCACTGGGTAACTGTTCCAAAAACCAATAAATCAGGGAACCGTCTACCATTGCCAAAGCTGGCGCGGGCAATTTATTGTCATTAAATTTCGCCCACTCGCAGCCCATTTCTGCCAAGGCGATTGCTTCAGAAACGGCGCGTCGGTATCCCATCCATTCTTCGGTTCTAATTCCCCACTGGCGCGAAGCATACAAGTCTTCGGGTTTGTAGAAAACCTCGGGCACGCTGTCTAAAACTGGGTGGCGGCTTTGCCCGTAGTGCAGCATGACAGTGCCGACATTTAGCAGGTAGCAGTAGGCTATTTCGTGGTGGCTGGGCGAAATTTGCGATCCGTCTGTGGCAAATACTGTGTGGGCGGCGGGTGGTGCGGTGATGTATGTACGATCGCCCAAGGGCTCGATCGGCGTGGCAGCATTGAATAAAGTGCGATCGTTCCAACTCTCTTGCAATTCCACCAAGTTTTCTTGTCCCGTTGCTGCCTTAATCAGCAAATTTTGAGCCACTTGCAAACGGTGACGAGCCGCATGAGCTTCCACATTCAAATGTTGGCTCATCCCCTGCATAGCCTTAGCTGCTTTAGTTAAATCGAGCATTGGTTTAGTTGACAGTTGACAGTTGACAGTTGACAGTTGACAGATGACAGATGACAGATGAGGGCGACCTACTAGAAGGAAGACGATTGAAGTAATGAATAGTCTGATTTTAATTTCTCGGCTTTAGGGCTTTGGGCTTTAAACCAATTCTTTTTGGTAAGGCAGATTAACCCAGATGATTTCAAGATGGATTGCTATTTTTGCGATAAATTTTGTGTTTAAAAAAATCGATTTTTTTTTTCGGGGCTTGCTTGCTTTTCTCTGAAATTAGTGTTATAGTTTATTTTATAATGGGATGGTGACAAAAATAATATTTTTACAACCATCCCATTATTAGACAATACCATGTGAATAGCAAGAAAGTCAACCAAAAAAATCAAAAACTTTGAATTTTTTTTTGATTGTAAAAAGCAAAAAAAACATACCTAATAACAAGTCTAACATCAATCTTTGTCGGGCAGCCAATCGGTAAAAGCTCCGGCAAACTGCGACAGAGAAAGCATTTGAACTGGTGGATTTTGAGCCACAGACTCCCGTTCAGCCAAAGTATTGTAACCCCAGTCAGCTAAAAATAACCTGACCTGAGATAAATCCGGCTGCTGCTTCACCGACAGCAAAGTTTTTAATCGGTCTTCCACAAACCAAATAGTCGAATCTTTGCCAGATGCAGCCAAAAACTCCCGCAAAATTTGGTGTTTCGGCTTATTGTATTCCTTGCCAAAAATCAACTCTGACGGTATTTGTACGCCAGCTAACTGCAAAAGTTCCCGCACAAAACGGCCTTCCTTGGTTGTGACGATCGCCACTTTTACCGAATTTTGGTTGAATAATGATTTTAGGCGATCGGCTATTCCTGGATAAAAACGGTGTAAAGACAGCCATCCAGCCAAATCCTCAGCAATCCAATTATCGCGCAGTCCGTCTAACATAGCGCCGACAGACTGCGCTTTTAAATTATTTTCCGTCAATAACTGCGGGACAATGTTCGGCCAATCTAGCAAAATTTGCTCTTCAGTCATTCCTGTCAGCAGGGCACGAATCAGCAGGGGCATTTCCCAGCCGGTTTCAATGGCTGGCCGCACTCGGTAGAAACTCAAAGCTAAATCTGGATTGGGGACTGTTTCGATGGGTTTCCAGATTTGACAGTAGGCACGCCAAGCTGTTTGGAAATATTCGAGCATTCCGTCACAAATCACACCGTCAAAATCAAGAGCTAGAATATTTGGCAAGTTATTAGTCATGAATCAATCAACCGATTTTAGATTTTAGATTTTGGATTTTGGATTTTGGATTTTGAATTGAAGAATTGAAGAATTGGAGGATTGACGATGCAAACACTCAGAATTAATTGGTCAACAGTCGTTATTAAAAAGACTGAACTAGAGGTTGATTAGCGATCGATTCTAGTTTTTGGGATTGTAACAATTCTGTCCACTGGGCTGTCAGCTTCGCATCATCAGGAGCTTGACGGCGCATTTGGGCTAGAGTAGCAAGAGTCTCGTACCAAATCCCGTTGTTAGCATAAGCGATTAGCTTCGCTCTCGGGTCGGGATTTGCCAAATCGCTTGTGAGTGTTGCTGGCGGTTGAATTCTCTGCATCCATCCTTTAACAATATAATCTCCCGATCGCTCTTGAGGATCGCAAGCTAGTGCAAATGACCACACATATCGCTTACCAACCTCAATATTTTTGGTCTGATCTGTCTGAGAAACCTTGACTCCCACAATTCCGGCTTTGTCAATTTTTAAAGTAGTTTCGTAGACTACTTCGGATTCATCTTCGTTGAGCAAAACAAATTCTATTTGAGCCGCAGGTTGAGAAACATATACAAAAAATGTTGGCGACTCTGCGATCGTTAAGCCAATATTGCTTTCAGGGATTAAGGGAGTAATGGATAAACCCTCTCGCAACTTACAGCCTCGATGGGTTCCCCCTTGTCGGTTGTCGGGGGCTGTAACATCTGGAGGTTTGAAATTAAGATTCTGACTCAGGAGAATTGGTGCAGGTACGGCCAGCATCGGTAGCAGCAAACTGGGCAGAATAAGTACGATCGCACTTGCAGCGATCGCACTTGCAGTAAAATTTAGAAAACGTTTCATTTTTTCACCAACTTGTAGGGATATTTATCGATCGCATCTCTAGTTTGAAACCCGGAGTTTTCACCCCGGGCGCGAGGAGGGTAAATTTGTCAATTTTCAGATTGCAGCAATAGGAAGACCGACAAAACCTCAATAAATACTCAACTTTAAAGAGGCGCAACCAGCGGTTGAGCTGCAACTGATTCCAGTCCTTGGGACTGCAACAATTCCGTCCACTTGGCTGTTAGTCTGGCATCTCCCGGTGTCTGGCGTCGCATTTGGGCTAAAGTAGCGAGAGTTTCGTACCAGATCCCATTTTGGGCGTAAACGTTGAGCCTAGTCATCGGGTCAGAATTTGCCAAATCGCTTTTGAGAGTTGGCTGGGATGCTATACGCTGGACGAATCCTTTAACAACTGCATCTGCCGATCGATCTTCGGGTTCGCAAATCGTTGAAAACGACCACACGTATCGCTTGCCAACTTCCAGGGATTTTCGATTATTGACCGTAGCAGGAATGCTAATTTCAACAAT
>CASBQF010000282.1 GCA_949127775.1 Oscillatoriales cyanobacterium PMM_0080 | reverse complement strand
TTATAGGCTATTGCCTATAACTTTGAGGGATTCCTCCTTTACCGCTTGCGGCAAAGCTATCGTTACACATCCATCATTGTTCAGCAGTGTTGAGATGTGTTCGGCGTAAATGAATCAGTAGTGCAGCAAGTACCAAAAACCCGGTTTCAAGTGCAGTCTTTAGCAGCGCCACAGATAATTTTGTTGGCGTTGCGGGTTTTTGGGTCGATCGTCCTCAATAAATTAAAATTTTTGTCCTCGCCAGCAGTTCGGGTTCCCTTGCCTCTTAAAAACCGGACTGCTGAAAATTTTATGATCAAATTGCGCCCAATAGACAAGATTGCAAAATTCATTTTAATCAAATTTTGTAACAGGCTCTCCGGCCTGTTCCACAAGAAAAAATGTTTTTTGTGAAACGGGCCGAAGAGCCCGTCCTAGCTATTTTTGCAATCTTGTCTAAGACTAAAATGGTAAACTGGCAGAGTCAAGCAGCAGACAAACTGAATTTTACAAAAATTATTAATTATGCGCCCGAGAGCAAATATTGCCATATTTCGGTTGGGGATTTCACTTCTAACTGCGCTCCCGATCGCCTGCTTTCATGCCAATAAAGCCATATCTCAAACGGACAATATTTCTCAGTTACCCACCACCGCTGACAACTCAGCAGATATGGGCAACGCAGTATTAGCACTACCAAAACTGGAAATCCACCCGCCTGATGAAACTGCCACAAACTTAAATCAACTCCCGGATTCGAGCCAGAGCAACCCTGAACCAGAAACACAATCGAACAGCTCCGAAAACAGACAAGATCGCTGTTCCACAATCGATGAAACAGTTTGTGGTATCGACATCTTGCCCGTAGCAAAAAATCTGGTTGAGGGCGATCCAAAATGTCAGAACCAGCTACATTGCAATGTTTTAGCCCAGAATCAACAAAATCCGCCTCCAAACCTGCCACCGCCGCCGACTCAACCAGATCCAAATCGCGATCGATTTCTGCAACCAGCCCCACAGCCTTCGGTAGAACCGAACCAAGTACCGCCAACAGTTGCACCCCAGCCCCCGTCGCCAGTTCCCCAACTACTCCCGAATACGATAATTCAGGTGCAGAAAATTCAAGTAGTGGGCAGCACAATTTTAAGTCAAGACGAAATCAATGCCTTAATCAAGCCGTTTGAGGGTCGTTCTGCCACCCTAGAACAGCTCAAACAAATTGCCGACAAAATTACCGAAATTTACCTCAATCGCGGCTACATCACTTCGAGAGCAGTCTTGCCACCCCAAACTATCACCTCTGGCATAGTCGAAATTCAAGTGCTCGAAGGCAAGCTGGGCCCAATTGAGGTAGAAGGAAATAAAAGAGTGCATAAAAGTTACATCCGCAGCCGGATTCGACTCGGTGCCAAAATACCCTTAAGCACAGCTTCATTAGAAGACCAACTCCGGCTGCTGCGAGTCGATCCTTTATTTGACAATGTAGAAGCCAGCATCCGGGCTGGTGATAATGAAGGTGAGAGCATTCTGATCGTCCGAGTGTCGGAAGCTAATCCGTTTCAATCCAGTTTCAGCTTTGACAATTACTCACCTCCTAGTGTCGGTTCCGAAAGATTGGGAGTAAGTTTGCGACACCGGAACATAACAGGAAATGGCGACGAACTTGCGGGTGCTTATTATCGATCGCTCGGCGATTCAGATTTGTTCGATTTCAGCTATCGCGTGCCCCTAAATCCGATGAACGGCACTTTGCAATTGAGGGCGGCACCGAACCGCAACAGTATTGTACAAGCACCTTTTGACGCTTTCGACATTTCGGGAAAATCGCATTTATTTGAACTTAGTTACCGCCAGCCGCTGCGGAGAACGCCAATCGAAGAATTTGCATTATCTGCCGGTCTTACTTATCAGAGAGGTAGCACTTTTCTCGCCGGCGAACCGTTTCCTTTTGGTATCGGCCCAGATTCCAAGGGTATCACGACTACGACGGCAATTAAGCTGGGACAGGACTACATTCGGCGCGACCCCCAGGGTGCTTGGGCCCTGCGATCGCAATTTACGATCGGCACAAGCTTGTTTGATGCGACTCAAAACGAAGGTTCTGTTCCCGACGGACAATTTTTGAGTTGGCTGGGTCAAGTGCAGCGAGTACAGCGATTGAATGATAAACATTTATTAATTTTGCAGTCAGATTTACAACTTTCTGCTAATAGTTTGTTACCTTCGCAGCAATTTGTCATTGGCGGCGGACAATCTCTGCGCGGCTACCGCCAAAATGTGCGTTCTGGCGATAACGGCTTCCGAGTATCGATCGAGAATCGGATTACTTTGCAACGAGATGCTTCGGGAAGTCCCAAACTTCAATTAGCTCCTTTTTTGGATGCGGGTACGGTGTGGAACGTTGCCAACAATCCTAATAAATTAACCAATCAAAGATTCTTGGCAGGTGTGGGTTTGGGGGTGATGTGGCAACCGATACGGCAGGTGAACTTGCGCGTAGATTACGCTTTTCCTTTGGTGAGAATTAGCGATAAAGGTGACAATCTGCAAGATAACGGCATTTACTTCAACATCATTTACACACCTTAAGGAAAAAGAGATGATATCAATTCCGGCTGCGCCTGAATGATATAGAGGACACGGCACTGCCGTGTCCCTACCGTCGTTAATTGCGCAAGAAACGACACTGCCGTGTCCTGATTTCTGCCGTGTCCTGATTTCGGGTAATATTAATTCCGATGCTAAGAGGACACGGTAGTGCCGTGTCCCTACCGTCATTAATTGCGCAAGAAACGGCACTGCCGTGTCCTGATTTCTGCCGTGTCCTGATTTCGGGTAATATTAATTCGCCCTGCAACCGGATTTGATCTTATATCGTTTCCAATTGCATCAGTATTGTTCCAACAGTCAACAGTCAACAGTCAACAATCATCTGATATTAATCCCCGACTTCCCCGACAACCTCGGCAGCAGCCTGAGTTTCAAGCCAGAGTCCGAGCAACAACCGCTCGGCCCGATCGCCCAAAACAGTCACAAACACCCCCTGGGCGCCTTCAGACGCATCAGAAATCCACGTACCGCGCAGAGTCACCTCTACAAAATCAGCATCAGCAACACAAAGGTCGATCGCCTCGCACTCATCTCGGCGGGCCTCAGATTTCAACAGAGAAAGCGCCGGCAAATTCGCGGGTAACAAAAATGCCGCAGTGCTCGGTTCGACGCAGATGCTTTGACCAACTCGCATAGCCAGCACAACTCGCAGCGCCACTAACTGTTCGGGAGATTGAGCCAAACGCTCCAGGTTAAAGCCCGTTTCAGTGTAAGTCAACTTCAGCATATTGACAGCCCTAAATTTGGAATTGAAAATTAGTCAGTAGTCATTGGTCATTAGTCAGTAGTCATTGGTCATTAGTCATCGATCGTTCGTTGGGAATCGGGATTTTCCGATGCTCCTAAACATACAGACGAAGGATAGGGCATTACGCTCAGAGAAGCTCTGGGAGGGGGAAATAAAATTTTTTCGATCTCGATCGAGAATCTTTTCCTATTCCCTATTGCCAATGACTAATGACTAATGACTAATGACTAATGCCCTATTCCCCAATTTGGTATTCGTGCCAAAACATTTCGGCAAAAGCAACAGTGGGGTGCATAGGAGCCTTTGGCTTAGTTCGCAGAGGCATTTGAGCTTCTGTAGGAGTTCGATCGCCCTTACGAGAGTTGCACCGCGAGCAAGCCGTCACCACGTTGTCCCAAGTATGCGTCCCGCCCTTCGATCGAGGCATCACGTGATCCAGCGTCAAATGCCGATTGTTGCCACAGTATTGGCAAGCATGGGCGTCACGGCGTAGAACTTCCCGGCGATTGACGGGCGGCACTTTCCAAAGCCGTTCCCTGTTGCCAAAAGTCAAGCGGATTTGTTCGGGTACGTGGATGCTGGTGCTGGGCGATCGAACTAGCCATCCGTTGCCAATGCTAAAATCCAGAGGTTCAGCCTTGCCTGTTACCAAAAGTACGATCGCTCGTTTGATGTTGACACGGCTCATCGGTAGGTAATTCTGAGAAAATACCACCACAGATTGCCTCAATACATCAGTTACTACATTCACGGCTTGCTCCTCCTCATTTGGATTTTAGATTTTAGATTTTAGATTTTAGATTGGGAATGCTTCTCAGCATTGGCTACATCTAGTTTTTGCGAGTTCCCCAAGCTTTGCCAAATTGCCCCAATCTCCAATCAAAAGCCCCTGCTTCTCTTACGACGAGTGAAGCGGGGGCTAGAAAAACTGCTTTCATGCAAATTTTCATCTTATTGTTGGTACAGTCGTTTAGCTGTACCTCCCGCTTCGAGTATCTAGGTGTGTCTGTGCCACTCGCAGACCATCCCGATGTACCTTGTTGTAATTAATTTCTGAATTTTGTCCTAATCCACTATAACCGGGTTTATTTAGGCCGAACCCCGCCCACGAGGTCGGTATGACGATCGCCAAGCCCGTCATAAAGCCATGCCGTGAGGACTCTGTGCGATTCCTGGGGCGATCGCACTTGAGTTGATAGGTGGAGTAGGTGGGGAGAAATTTCACAGCAGGCAGAAAGTAGTAAGAGAGCTTTAAATCTAGCTTTAAACATACTACACTGATATTACAGATATGTCCACCGTCACGGAGAAAAAATTATGCATACCCTACCTAGAACCTCAACCACCGAAATGGAAGTCACCAGCATTCGACTGGAAAAAGAGCTCAAAGAGAGACTCAAAGAGCTTGCTGGCAATCAAGGCTATCAAGCTTTGATTCGAGATTTGCTCTGGAATTACGTCCAGCAGAAGTCTGGAGAGTATCGTCAGATGTTTTGTCGATCGGATATTCGAGCCAGTATTAATGCCACAGCACAGCAGGAGGAACGCTGCGCCCTTACAGGAGAGTTGATTCGACCGGGTGGGCCGATGTTATTAGGGCTGACAATGCACGGCGAAATGGTGCCACTGAGTATGGGGAGTATGGCTGGATAAACCAGTTTACCGAGAATTTGTGAGATCGATCGGCCTGGGGTGAAAGCCCCGGGCGCTGAAGATAAAATCCCGAAGCATTTCCAGGATATCTATTTTAAAGAAAGCAAGAAGACGCTAGGTGCGCGAAGGAAGATCCTAGAAGGAAGACGCGCGGCAAGAGTGCTACACTTTCCATCGGGTGTGCCGAAAGATGATCGTAAATTTGATGGAAAAAATTAAGGTAATGCTGAAAAACCGCTACTTGAGTGCTGTAAGTTCGATCGCCATTCTCACAATTATCACCGGATGCGCCGCTACAGAATCACCCCAACTTGCAACTCCCTCTCCTGTAGCCGAATCTTCCCCGCCGCCAGTTAAACCAAGTCAGCCGTTAACAGTCTCTGTCAACAATCCCGAAACCGCCACAAATACCAAAATCCAGCAATATCTCAACGGGTTGACAGCCCAAGGTTCTGCCAAAGAAGACCAAGGAATCTGGATACAATCGGGCAATACATTACTAGCCAATCATCAAGGTACAGTCCCTCTGTCAGCCGCTTCCATTACCAAAGTCGCCACATCTCTCGTAGCCCTGCAACAATTCGGGCCGGAACATCAATTTATCACCGAAATTAGTACCAACGGCACAATCAAAGACGGCGTATTAAAAGGCGATTTAGTGATTGAAGGTAGCGAAGATCCGTTGTTTGTGTGGGAAGAGGCGATCGGCCTCGGTAACACTTTAAATCAAAAAGGCATCAAACGAGTCACTGGCAGTTTGATAATTGTCGGTAAATTTTACATGAACTTTGAATTAAATCCCCTTAAATCAGGAGAATTGCTCAAACAAGCATTGAACAATCAAATCTGGCCTCCCGAAGCCGCAGCCCAGTATCAAACACTTCCTCCAAATACACCGAAACCCCAAATAGTAATTGACGGTGTAGTCAAAGTTTTGCCAACACGTCCCAGCGCCGTGCCCTTAGCCAAACATTATTCTTTGCCCCTCGCCGAACTAATCAAAAAAATGAATCAGTACAGCAACAACCTGATGGCAGATATGCTAGCTGATACTGTTGGTGGTGCGAAAACAGTCGCACAAAAAGCAGCAACAGCGATCGGAGTTCCTCCTGCTGAAATTCAACTCGTCAACGGTTCAGGATTGAGCGACGAAAATCGCATTTCTCCTCGGGCTGCGTGCGGATTATTTATCGCTTTAGAACGCTATCTGCAACCTCACAACATGACAGTTGCTGATGTCTTAACTATAGTTGGTAAAGATAAAGGAATACTATCAGAACGGGCGCTGCCCAAATTAGCAGTAGTCAAATCTGGTACGTTAGATAATGTTAGCGCTTTGGGCGGAGCGCTACCGACTCAAAAACAACAAACAGTATGGTTTGTGATTATGAATCGAGGGGCAAATGTCGAGGCATTTCGCACTCAGCAAGAGGTTTTGCTAAAAAGCTTTTTGACTGAATGGGGAAGCGTTCAAGCGTCACCGCCTGAACTAACGCCAAATCCTGCTAGAAGTAGCAAGGTTTCTCGCAGCGAACTTGTTCCATAACAACAGATTTGATGGATAATATTATGTTAGATTTTGGGCTAATAGCGAATAGTTGGCATAGTGCGTCAGCACAGAGTTTTTCAATGAGTATCTAAAATCATGCCAACTGACGCACCCTACTACTAATAACTAAAATGGCATCACCTTTTAATCGCGCGCATCCCTTTTTTCATTATCGATTTGCTCTTTTATTGACTATTATCCCTATTTTTATCATCGGCTTAAGCAGCGAATTCTATTCTGGGCCAGGACAAGAGTTTTTTAATGATTATTTTGGTGATTTCCTTTACCAAATCTTCTTGATTCTGCTAATTGTTTTGATGTTTCCCCAAGTTTCTCCGAGTAAAATTGCCTGGGGAGTTTTTGTTTTTAACTGTATCATTGAATTTAGCCAATTGTGGAAACCTCCTTTTTTACAAGCTATTCGCGCTACATTATTTGGGCGTTTGTTCCTCGGTAGCGGTTTTTCGTGGGAAGATTTTATTGGCTATATTTTGGGATGTACTTTGGGGTGGGTTTTGGTGGTTTTGCTGAAGCGGAAAAGTATAGGAGAAGGAAGAAGGAAGAAGGAAGAAGGAAGAAGGAAGAATCAATAAAAGCAAGGGTTTTAGCAATAGCGGTAAGGTGCGCAATGCGCACCCTACAGATAGAGGTTATGCGTCCAGGAATGTTCAGTTTTTTTGTCAAACTTTGATCGGGTTTGTAGTGAGGACTTCAGTCCTTCATGAATGCGGACTGAAGTCCGAACGATCGAACCAATTTAATTTGGTGTTTTTGCTCTAGCTACTACAATGCCGATCGCACTTTCGACTCTGCTAATATATCTGTGCAAGTCGTAAGCCACTGTCACAGCCCCAGCCGGTGAAGCGTGAATCAAGCCCAGATTCCCGTCTGCATTCCTGTACACAAAGCCCGTGTGGGTGACATCCAATCCTTTAACATCCGTGGCTACCGCCACAATATCTCCCGGTTTTAACTGGGAATAAATACTTTTTATCTGATTTGTCGGGATGTAATTAACTGTATTTTTGGCTAAGTCTGCTTCGATGCCAACTATGCACTGATAAGTTGCTTCATCCTTTACCATTTGCGGGTAACTGCTGCGGTGCTGACTCATGAAATTTAGTTGTTTATTCATGGGAATTCCACCCAATTTAGCGGTGATATTTTCTACAGTTTCCCGTTTTTGATTGTCGTTAATCCATTCTGAAAAATAGTGCAATCTACTGCAATAACCGTTCATTTTACCATTTAAATACCGTTGTTCTTCTATGCGATTTACAAAGTTTTGATAGTCGTAATCTTTTATGGCTACGCCTCGCGAAATAGCCAAAACTGTCTCTACAAATAAAACGCAATCAAATTTATTTAAAGTTATAATCAATTTTTCGGTGCCGGATTTGTCCAGCAAGCCCTCGGCGTAGGGTTGTCCTAGGAAATTATCGCCGATCGCCTGGATGATTTGTCCGATCGGGCGATCGGACAATTTTTCCCGTTTGGCATACTGTACAATCTTCTCAAAACGTGCTATGTCTTCGGGTAGTATCGCGGTTTCTGTGGCAGTATTGTCTAAGTCTGGTTGTCTCGCCAGCACCTCCAACAATTGGGAATAGGAAATTTCAGGTAAGTTGTTCAAGTCCCGAAACAGACTGAGGAAACTCGAAACAGTTTGCTTATTTGTTGCAGCCCAATTTTCACTTTCTGTGGTCAACTCAGCCGCTACATCCGCGCTCAGTTGTTCTGTGTGTCGATCGACAATCGAGCTCGCAGCAGCTTGAGACTCAAATGCCAAAACATGAGGGATCAAAAAATTGTTCACGCCAGCAATCGCAAATCCCAAAACAGTCAGACTCCAAAAATTTCTCATATTTTTCAAAGGATTTTGCTTCAACTCAGTGCTATCCTGAAATTTTTACAATTATTAGAAGTCTCTATCAGCCCAGCAGACAGATAAAATTGACACTCTTGTCATTTAGACGACGCCCTATTATAAACTGATCGTGCGAGTTTGACACCACATAACTGTAATGCAAGTAGACCGACGACGCCGCCCGCGCCCAATAGATCCCCGCAGCCCCATCCACCCTCGACGCCAAAGCAGCAATCGTCCAATCAGCCCACGACGACGCGCCAGCAGCAATCGTCGAAGGGTGCATCTTAGTCTTGCAAATATATTAGTAGCGGCAAAGCATTTCGGCAGTAAATCTCTGATTGTCATCAATAAATTGTCTGTTACAATGCTGCGCACTTTCCAAAGTGAGATGCACCGCCGTCGCATAGGGCTCCGACACCAAACCAGCTATCGTCCAATCCCATCCCGTCGCCGAGTCAGGACAAAATTTTCTCGGCTAAAATACCGCAATATTCTGTGCTTAATTGCTGGGGCGATCGCACTAGCTTGGATTGTCACCATACCATTCAGAACTCGCCGGGCCCAAGAACCGCCAGTCATCTTACCTCAAGAGGCTATCTCGCCGCCGACAATTGAAACATCGAAAAATTTAGTCGATCGTCAAAACGAGCCTACCTTCAGCTACAACATCAAAACACCTCCCAATCCAGTTTACTCTCAAGAATTGCAAGGGATTGTTGATGAAGCTACCAAGATTGCAACCAGCAAAGGATTGCCCGCAGACAAGCTATCAATTAGCTTATTTGATGTCAGCAATTCCCAAAACCACACCTTTGCCGGATATCAAAATCAAGCTCTCAGATTTCCGGCTAGTGTTGCTAAGTTATTTTGGATGGCAGCCTTTTACTCAGCCATAGAAAAAGGCATAATTACAGAAAGAGAATCAGGCTTTAAAAACGACTTAGAACAAATGATTCGCATCTCCAACAACGATGCAGCCAGCAGGATTTTAGACAAAATCACAGATACAGAATCCGGCGGACGGCTCGCAGGAGAAGAGTTGCAAACATGGCTAAAAAAGCGCAATCAAATTAACACATTTTTCCAGTCAGCAGGCTACAATGATATTCGTATAACCACCAAAAATTATCCTATATACTATTCAAAGCAAGAAGAGCCAGTCGGTCGTGATTTGCAATTACGGGGCGATCCTTCTCAGCCGATTCGCAATCAAGTAACTACCGATCAAGCCGGAAGATTAATCTATGAAATCTATACTAGGCAAGCGGTTTCTAGTATCGCCAGCCGCAAAATGGCTTACTTGCTGACGAGAGATTTAGACCCCAAAGCTTGGAAGAATGACCCTAGCAACTCGATCCAAGGATTTCTGGGCGAATCTTTACCACCTAATATTTATTTTGGTTCCAAAGTTGGCTATACTTCTAGTTCTCGCAGCGAAGCGACATTTGTCAGAACTTTAGACGATCGAGCGATTTATATTTTAGTCGTTTTCGCAGACGATCCGGCCTATGCCAAAAACGAAACAGTATTTCCGGCAATTTCTCGATACGTGTTCGATCGGCTAAACGCTCGCGGGGCTGGAAGTTAGGACTGATAAGCTGTCGCGCATTTAAATTGTACATTTAGGGCGGTAGAGACGCCCATCTCACAAACTTGTGGAAGGTTAGCCGAAATTAGGAGATGACTTGGCCTTAGTCCCCACCCAAAATAACATTGTAGGGACACGGCACTGCCGTCTCCTCTCCTCCGTATCAGACGGCACTGCCGTCTCCGACCTATCATAAGGAGTGTAACTGGAATTGATATGATGTCAAATTCGATCGAACAAATACAACTAATCAGGGCTTGCTGAATAATTGATCGCTTTTTGGCGATCGGGAGTGATCGATTATTCAACCAGAGTTAGACATGAGTTTTCCTGTCTCCCAATTGAGTGAAATATAAGTGCAGATTATTTGA
>CASBQF010000281.1 GCA_949127775.1 Oscillatoriales cyanobacterium PMM_0080 | reverse complement strand
ACTTAAGAGAGATCCCCCCTAACCCCCCTTAAAAAGGGGGGGACAAGAATGCTCTCAAAGTCCCCCTTCTTAAGGGGGATTTAGGGGGATCTCCGGGGCATAAATAGTGTTAAGTGAACCGTATTGGGATATAATCTCCTGTTCCGTAAATTCACTGTAATTTCCGTAGGTTCGCAGTCAGGACTTTAGTCATTCTTGATCAGCGCTGTTTTGCTTTGGCCCTTGCTACTTCCCGGCTAAATGTTGTAAATTTAAAATAGAGTTGAGTTGCAATATCGGAAAGAGTACGATTATTTTGGGCCACTAAGTTTGGGGCGAGGCGGACAACTTGCAGCAAATAGCTCAATTCTACAAATAAATCTAGGGGGTTTGCAAGCACCCAGCGCACCGCCTGCGGTTCAAGTTCCCAAAAAATGAGCTAGGTAGCTGTATCTACGGCGATTTTTTGTTTAGTAAAAAATAGCAAAATGAAATCTGTTTTTGAGTCAACTTTAACGCCTGCTTGCTTGAAAGTTCTTTTAGTAGAAGGCTGTGCAGAAGATGTAGAAATTATTCAAGAATTGCTGTCTGAGTGCCGACTGGGACAATTAATTGAGACAACCAATGTGGTTAGCCTCCGGGAAGCTATAGAAATTTTAAGATGCAAGATTTTTGATGTAATTTTATTAGATATTTCACTTTATGACAGTCAAAAATTTAATCCTCTTTTCCGGCTGCAAGATTTCGGGATAAATATTCCCATCGTCATTCTGACAGCCGCCGATGATGAAGAACTCGCGGTGGAGTCAATTGCTGTCGGTGTCCAAGATTATCTGGTGAAAAGCCAAGTAGACAGCCGGCTGCTGCTACGGACGCTCAAATGCGCGATCGCCCGCCAGAAGCAACGAGCAGAATGGCAAAAAAGTCAAGAAAAATATTTACAACTTGTTGGCAGTATTAAAGAAGTTGTTTTTGAAACAGATATTGCTGGTAATTGGACTTTTCTCAATCCGGCTTGGGCGAAAATTACTGGATTTACGGTTAATGAAAGCTTAGGAACTTCCTGTTTAAGTTACATTCATGCTGACGACCAACATCAATATTTAAATTGCTCTAGAGGTCTGAGCGAAAATCAAGAAACATCCTGTTGTTATCAAATTCGATATATTACCAAAAACAATACAATTCGCTGGGTGGAAGTGCAGGAATTTTTGATTTTTGACTACAACGGCACGATGCAAGGGACGACAGGAACTATTAACGATATTACAGAAAAAGTTTTGGCACTCTCGGAACTGGAAGCTAGTAAAAAGTTTTTAAATTGTACGATCAATGCAGTTGCTGACCCAATTTTTCTTAAGAACGAGCAGCGCCACTGGATACTGTTAAATGATGCTTGTTGCAAGCTGATAGGAAAGCAGCGTGAGGAACTGCTGGGTAAATCGGATTATGAGTTTTTCCCCAAAGAAGAAGCTGATTTTTTTTGGGAGAAAGACGAACAAGTGTTTAGGACGGGGGAAGAAAACGAGACTGAGGAATTTTTTACGGATGCGAGCGGTATAAAGCACGTTCTGTCTACTAAAAAAACTGTGTTTAAAAATACCGATGGTAGTAAAGTTCTGGTCGGGATAATTCGAGATATCACTGAGGATAAGTGGAAACAATTAGCGCTGCAAGAAACCGAAACTAGATTGCAGCAAATTGCGGCGAACTTGCCTGGAATAATTTATCAATTTCGGCTCTCAATCGACGGCAAAATGTCTTTTCCTTACGTTTCTTCTGGCAGCCGTGATTTATATGAAGTGGAACCAGAAGATATTCAGCAGAATTCCGAACTTATGTTCAGTTGCATTCATCCAGACGACCTCCCAAAAATTCGAGAATCTATTGCTGTTTCTGCTGCAAATATGCAGCCCTGGCAGCAGGAATGGCGCGCGATTATGCCGTCGGGAAAACTTAAGTGGATGCAAGGGGTTTCGAGACCAGAACGACTTGATTTTCAAACAGAAATAGGGCAGGAAGGGGATATTGTTTGGGAAGGCATAGTGCTGGATATTACTGATTTAAAACAGACGGAAGCAGCTTTGCGGGAGAGCGAAACCAGATTTCGATCGCTAATTGAGAATATTCCGGGTGCTATTTGCCGCAGTTTGTACGATGCTGATTGGACTCTGGTGTTTGTTAGCGATGAAATTGAGGCAATTACTGGCTATGCTGTTGGGGATTTTATTGGCAACAACCGCTTGAGTTTTGGTAGCATCATTCACGGGACAGATCGGGAAAAGGTCGATCGCAAAATCAGAGCAGCGGTAGACTCGAAACAGCCGTATCATGTAGAATACCGGATTGTGCGGGCTGACGGTGCGGTGCGGTGGGTGTCGGACAGAGGCCGCGCAACTTACGATCGAGAAGGGTTAGTTTTGTGGCTCGACGGAGCGATTTTTGATATTACCGATCGCAAAAACGCCGAATATACCCTGTGTTTGGTAACTCAAGCTGTAGACAGTGCTAGCGATGCGATCGCGATCGCCGATTTAGACGGCTATTCAATTTATCACAATCAAGCATTTATTCAGCGTTACGGCTATACAGTTGAACAACTAAATAATGCGGGCGGCCCAGCAGTAATGTACGCCAAATCTCAAGAGTTAAGAAAATTATTTAAAGTGCTGCGGAAAGGTTTGTCCTGGAGCAATGAAATTGAACTAAAGGCTAAAACAGGTGAAATTATCGAAACTCAATTGCGAGCTGACTGCATTAAAGATAGCGCCAGTCAACCAATAGGAATGATGGCAATTATTGCCGACCTCACAGACCTCAAACGCGCCGAATCCGCATTAAAAGTCAGTCAAGAGCGATTGCAGTTGGCAGTTTCCGGCAGCTCCTTGGGGCTGTGGGATTGGAATATCGCGACTGGCGAAACTTATTTCGACTCTCAGTGGAAATCAATGCTCGGTTACGCAGAAACTGAAATTCAAAATAACTTCCAAGTTTGGGAAAATTTGTTGCATCCCGAAGACAAACTGAAGGTAATGGCATCTTTAAACTCTTATTTTGAAGGTCGCACGGATATCTATGAAGTTGAATTTAGAATGCTCAATAAAGCGGGCAATTGGCAGTGGACTCTGGGGATGGGGAAGGTAGTCGAGTATGACGAATGGGGTGCGCCGTTGCGGATGACAGGCACTCACAAAGATATCAGCGCCCGCGTGGCAGCAGAAGTCGAAAAAACGCAGTTAATTGCATCTCTACAACAACTGGCTGACCAGTTGCAAGAAGCACAAAAAATTGCCCGCATGGGAAATTGGGAATTCGATATTGAGACCGGAATTGTGAATTGGTCAGCGGAAGTATTTCGAGTTTATGGTCGAGAATTTAATTGGCAGCCGACAATGGCAGAAATTTTAGAGCAAATTCATCCCGATGACAAAGAAAGGGTTGCAGAAGTTATACAAAAGGCAGTGACTGAAGGGATAGCTTTCGACATGGATCACCGCATCTATTTTCCATCAGGAGAAATCCGGCACGTTAATTGTAAAGGACAAGCTGTTAAAAATGAGTTGGGTCAGGTGGTGCGGGTGTTGGGCGCAGAAATGGATATTACCGATCGCAAACAAGCAGAAATTGCTTTGCAAGAAAGCGAACAACGATTTCGGGCTGTATTTGAACAAGCGGCAATCGGCATTGTCAAAGTATCGCCAGACGGTCATTTTTTGAATGCAAACCAAGGCTTTTGCAAGATTGTCGGATACTCAGAATTGGAACTAAAAACGCAAAATGTTTGGGGCATTTCTCACCCGGAAGATGTAGCAGCAGATGTCGAGTCTGGCGAGCGACTGTTAGCTGGGGAAATTTTTAATTATTCAATTGAAAAACGCTTTGTTCGCAAAGACGGTTCATTTGTTTTGGCTAATGTGACTGTATCTTTAGTGCGGGACGGCTTTGGGGAACCGAGTTACGGAATTGCTGTGATTGAAGATATTAGCGATCGCAAACAAGCAGAGTCAGCCTTGCAAAAATCGGAAGCGCGAGAACGTTCAAAAGCTCTAGAGTTGGAAGCAGCGATTAACAAACTCAGAACTACTCAAGCTCAGCTCGTTCAAAATGAAAAAATGGTGAGTTTGGGTCAGTTAGTTGCTGGTGTTGCTCACGAAATTAATAACCCCGTCAGCTTCATTCATGGCAATCTCAGTCCGGCTCGCAACTATAGTTTAGATTTGCTGGAATTGATTAAACTTTACCAGGATTACTGTCCTAATCCTCCGGCCCAAGTGTTGAATAAAATTAATGAAATAGACTTGGATTATATTGCTGAGGATTTCCCTAAATTGTTTGCTTCTATGCAAGTAGGAACCGAGCGAATTGTCGAGATTGTGAAATCCTTGCGTAACTTTTCCAGGTTGGATGAATCCGCTGGGAAGTCGGTCAACATTCACGAGGGAATTGACAGCACTTTGATGATTTTGCAAAATCGCTTGAAATCTCACAGCAGCCGTCCGGCGATTCAAATAGTCAAAGATTACCAGTTATTGCGGCGAGTTGAATGTTTTCCGGGTGAGTTGAATCAGGTATTTATGAATATTTTGATTAATGCGCTCGATGCTTTGGAGGAACGGGACAGCCAGCGTGCGATCGAGGAGTGCGATCGACATCCGAGCTCGATCGCCATTCGGACTTATGAGGCTGCTGCGGGCTTCGTAGCGGTATCTATTGCCGACAACGCCGGGGGGATGCCGGAGTCGGTGCGATCGAGGCTGTTTGACCCGTTTTTTACGACTAAGCCTGTGGGCAAGGGTACGGGTTTGGGACTGTCGATTTCTCACTCGATTGTAGTCGATCGGCACGGCGGCCGATTGAGCTGTATTTCGACACCGGGAGAGGGATCGGAGTTTGTGATTGAGATTCCAGTGCGATCGAATTTAGCCAAGTTGACAGTTGACTGTTGATTATTGAGGGTTGTTATTGGTTATTGGTTATTGGTTATTGGTTATTTGTTATTTGTGAGTTGGTATCAATGCCCTGTTTAGCCAGTGTCAACAAACACGTCAAACGTAGTGCGAGTCTTCTGTCTAGCGATTAAGGCTATATCTCCCTGGCGCCCCCCTTAACAAGGGGGGGACAAGATTCTGCTCAAAGTCCCCCTACAACCAGGGGGATTTAGGGGGATCTGGCCTCTGCGGTAGATCAATCAAATTATGCAATTTAATGCTATTCTTCCTTCTTCCTTCTTCCTTCTTCCTTCTTCCTTCACATCAAAATTGGAGAAGATTTCGACTTGCTGCTGGCATAACAAATACGATTTTTACCTTCGTTTTTGGCTTGATAAAGAGCGCTGTCAGCGCTGCGAATTAGGGTGTCGGGAGATAACTGGGAAGAAGGAATCGCTGTGGCAATGCCGCAACTTAGAGTAACGTAGGAGCCGATCGACGATCGCGCGTGGGGCAGTTTCAAGCTGGCGATGCAATCGCAGATTTTCCGGGCGACAACCTTTGCCCCTTCGGCGCTGGTATTTGGCAGCACTACGGCAAATTCTTCGCCACCGTAACGGGCTGTCAAATCCCCAGCCCGCTTGGCCGATCGGGCGATCGCCTCCGCAACTTGGCGCAAACAATCGTCGCCGCGGAGGTGGCCATAAAAGTCGTTGTAAGGCTTAAAAAAGTCGATGTCAAACATAATTAAAGACAGTGGCAATACCTCTCTTGCCAATCTGCGCCACTCTAAGATTAAAACGCGATCGAACTGGCGACGGTTGGCAATGCCTGTCAGTCCGTCAGTAGTTGCCAGTTCCTGCAATTTTTTATTAGCTATTGCTAGCTGGCGGTAAAGTTGAGATTGTTCGATCGCGATCGCTACTTGATTTGCCAAATGCTGTAAAAAATCTATTTCCCACTGCTGCCATTCCCTGACACCGCTGCAACTATTATATGCTGTCAGCATTCCCCACAAATTATTGCGATTTTCACTCCTAAAATCCGGCGCTTGCGGTTTGTCAACAGTCTGCCCAGAGATATAACTTGCAGGCACATCTTGATTTTTTTCTGTTTCAAAAACAGTAGCTTCTAGTCTTTCTTTTGCCGTTTCCCAGTCGCCAGATTGCCAAATTGGCACGCTTAAAATTGCTGAAATTTCACAATTGGCCAGCAACTCTTGGCTACTATCAGCCAATCCAGTAGCGCTGACATCTGCTATTGCTTGTACCGACTGGGATTCGACTAAAACAAAGCATGAAACTGCCAAAGCAGCAGTAATACTTTGGTTTTCAATATAACCGAGTGGCAAACCGTCACCTGCGACGATCGCACCTTTTTGATCGTCGTCAAATTGAGACGCCCAATCCTGACAACGATAAATTAAAACGCGGTCTGTTTTGAGAAATTGGCGTACTTCTGTGACGGTACTTTGCAGAATGCTTGTCGCGTCTATGGACGATCGAATATGCTCGATCATCTGTCCCAACAGCCGCTCTCGGATTGCCTGTTGCCGCAATTGTTCTTCGACTTGCTGACGTTCGATCGCGTAATGGATGGCGCGCACCAGCAAAGTTCTCTGAAATCTTCCCTTTACCAAACAATCTTGAGCGCCCGATCGCAATACCGACAGCGCCGTATGTTCATCATTGCTATCTGTCAGCACCAAAATTGGCACTGTGGGCGATCGGTATTTCAAAATGGCGATCGCCTCACTTCCCCCCAAGCAGTCTGACACTGACAAGTCTAATAGAATGGCGTCAAACTTTTCTGCTGTCAGACAAGCCAGTCCTATCTCCAGAGACTTAACAGTTTCAAGGTGAAACAGAGACTCGTTGAGTGAACCTAAAAGGTCTTCTATCAGCGTCGCATCTGCCAGATCGTCCTCAATCAACAAAATTTTTAGAGATTTGTTACGTGTTAGCACAACTATAGCTTTTTAGTTTTGAGAGCGATCGGTAGATCCGTACGAAAAAACAATTTTCCTTTTTCCTTATTCCTTATTGCTTCTTCCTTCTACTATAAAGCTTACAGATCCAGAGGCGGGAGTGCAACGATTTCAAACCAATACTGACATAAAGTCTTCAGTACCTCAACCAATCCTTCAAAAGTGACTGGTTTGGATATAAAAGAATTAGCACCCAAGCGGTAGCAAAGTAAGATATCTCCGCTGCGGTGCGACGTTGTTAGGATCACAACCGGAATTTGTCGCAAGTCGGGGTCAGCTCTGATTAAAGTTAATGCTTCTCGCCCGTCAAGCCTCGGCATATTCAGATCCAAAAGAATCAGGTCTGGCTGATACCAATTGCTGTTACCAGCATATCGTCCGCGACTGTACAAATAGTCTAGCACTTCTTCTCCATTTTCTACGAATTCGCTCCTAATTGATACTCGAACTTCTCGCAGTGCTTCTTCCACCAAAAAGCGCGTATCCTCGTCATCATTAGCTATTAACATAGTAAATTTTTTATATTGATAATTCACGGTTTTGTCTTACTACCAACGGATTTTGTGAGGTGTCGGGACTTGAATCGGTGTTCGATCGCCTGGAAAACATTTGTTGCCATCATCCGGCAAATATAGCTAAAACTACTGAATTTATGTTGCAGCAATTTACAACTTTGCATAATTAGCAAATTTTTGCCGATCGCTTATTTCACTTGCCAGTCTGTGCGAGAAGCCACAAACTGTCAATACATCACAAATCCTTTTGGACGAACTACTAGATAAAGTGCTGCATTTCAAAGCAAGATGCTCTGGATACAGTTCAAACAAACTGACAAATCGAGCGTGCACAGTTGATTTTTAAGTTGTTGTATAAGCAGAAATAGCAGTTCTCTCTTGAAGTCAGGTAAGTAGGTCATTGGAAAAAAACAATAGTATCTGGTAGGGGCGGGTTGAGCTTCAGAATCACGGAGATACAAGCCAGTTGCGTCGCAAAGCAAAACCCGCCCTCCCCATCTAATGTTTATTTGTACCCACCTACTTATACCAGGAGCAATTACCAATTATCAATTACCTTTTTCCCAATGACCAAAAACCCAAGCGTATCTCCAGAAACCTGAGAAAGAATATAATACATTCATACTGATAGATTTTGATCTCGATGTCATCAGTAAATATGCTACACTTTTTGAGCATCTGTGTAAAGAAAATATAAAGATATTTAAAGTTTAAGTAAAGGAGTGGTGACAATCAAGCAATTTGGTTCCCAGCCCCCGGATTCATCCGTGGAACCAGAAAAAAGCTCCGAATCCTCATCGACATCCCCGGGATTTATCAGTGGAGTAACTTTCTTCAATTCTTAAATCTAAAATCTAGAATCGATTGAATTCACTTAGCTACAGGAATAGAAAAATAAAAAGTCGAGCCTCGATCCGGTTCAGATTCTACCCAAAGGCGGCCACCATGTCGATCGACAATTCTTTGACAAATCGCTAAACCGATACCCGTTCCCGAATACTCCTTTTGGGTATGCAAGCGCTGAAAAATCTGAAAAACTCGCTGATAGTGTTGTTTAGCAATCCCAATACCGTTATCCTGTACCGAAAACACCCAGTTATTCTCTTGGCGCGAAACGCCGAAGACCACCAGCGGCGGCTGGCTACTGCGGTACTTAATCGCATTCCCAATTAAATTTTGAAACAGTTGCAGTAGTTGAAAATTATCACCGATTACCCTCGGCAAATCGCCCCTAGTTACAGAAGCTTGATTTTTGCGAATCGCCAACTGCAAATTAGCACAAGCGTCCTCAAAGACCAGATTGCAATCTATCAAATCAAAACTTTTCTGACTGCGACCCACCCGCGAATATTCCAGCAAATCATCAATCAAAGCCTGCATCCGCGTGCAAGAATTAACAATATTGCCGATAAATTTATTCCCTTCAGAATCCAGTTGGTTATAACAGCGCCTTTCTAATAGTTGAGCATAGCCGGAAATCGTCCCCAAAGGCGCTTGCAAGTCGTGAGAAGCCACGTAAGCAAACTGTTCTAATTCGGCATTAGAACGAGTTAATTCTTCAGCGTAGCGGGTTTGAGTTTCTAAACTTGCTTCCAGCAGTTCTTGTGCCAGTTTGCGATCGGTGATATTGCGAAATGTCACCGCCAAACCATCGTCTAATTTGACCGCCACAATGTGCAGCCAAGCACTGATATCTCGATCGTCTTCATAAAAAAACTCTTGGTCTACAGTTTCTCCTGTTTCTACCACAGAAACGTACAAATCAAATAACCCACTCTTCCGAATTTGGGGATCTTCTGCCAACAAATATTTGCCAACCATCTCATTGAATGGTTGACCCGAAATTTTTTCGGCAGCACGATTGACTAACAGCCATTGGAAATCGATAATATCTCTCTGACTGTTGCGGACGGCGGCATAAGCCGCCACACCATCTAAGGAACTATTCAAAATACTCGCAAGCAGTGACTGCGACTGTTGCAGTTGAGCATTTTGCTCTTTTAATTGCTGTTGCAGTCTTTGCCTAGCGACTTGGTTGTCAATGCGCGCTAAAATTTCTTCTACTTGAAACGGTTTGGCAATATAGTCAACGCCACCAACTTTAAAAGCTTGTAATTTATTATTAATATCATCTAATACGCTCAAAAAAATTACCGGAATTTGTTCAGTTTCTGGTGTTGATTTCAATCTTCGACAAACCTCATAACCGTTCATTTTCGGCATTCTAATGTCGAGCAAAATTAAATTCGGACAATGGACGATCGCAGCATTCAACGCCAGTTGACCGCAAATAGCTCGATAAACTTGATATCCCTGGGCTGTTAGCAGCTTGGATAAAAACCGTAGATTGCTTGGTTTATCGTCAACCACCAATATTTTAATTGCGCTATTATTCATTTATTTTAAACTCGATTTAGTTAAATCCATTATCCTGTCGAGTCGATAATCGGCAAGCAAATCTTTTAAAGCCTCAGCTAAAGTTGGATGACTTTCGCAAATGCGATCGACAATTTCAATCGCCAGCTCTTCATCAACATCATTAACTGCATCGTAGAGTTCCTGCACCCAATTTTGAGGCATCTGGGCCAGCAGCGGCCAGAAAAATGAATCGGGTTTTTCGCTCACAAAATAACGACGTAAAGCCCCCGCTCCCAGTTGGGGCAAATCTTGATAAATATAGCGCACTCCCAAGTAGCAAGCCATCTTATCAAAGAGAATTTGTTCTAGAAAAGGTTTCCGCACAAAATCGTCGCAACCTGCGGCGATAATTTCGCCTTTTCTTTCCTCAAAAATGCTAGCAGTCAGAGCAATAATTACGGTTTGCGGCTTAGTTTTTCCCTCTTTAGCTCTAATTTGTCTGACAGCTTCAAAACCGTCCATTACTGGCATTCGTGTATCCAGCCAAATTAAATTAGGCTGCCAACTTTCCCAAATTTCAACAGCTTGGAGGCCGTTTTCCGCTTCTCGGACTTCAAAACCAATTGGTTGCAGCATTTTAACCAGCAGCAGCCGATTTTCTTGATTGTCGTCAACTACTAAAATCCGATAAACCTGTTGATCTGCTTCTAGTGCGATCGCCCTTTGCAACGTAGCGACTGTTATTTCAGACGAAATAGCCGGGAATACTCGGATATTAAATTTAAAACGACTTCCCTCACCTAAAGCACTTTCAACCCCAATATCTCCGCCCATAATCTCCACATATTTTTTAGTAATTGTCAAACCCAATCCCGTACCGTCAGCCGCTTGTTTGCCAGCTTCTGTTTGCACGAAAGCATCAAATAACTTGTCAATTTCTGCTGCTGCTATGCCAACTCCCGTGTCTTCAACTTCAAACAAAATCAAACATTGCTCGTCTGAGGTACAGTTAGGATCAATTTCCGATTCTGTTGGTGGCTGCTGGTTTGCCAAGCTCGCGCGCAGCCAAATACTGCCCTCATTTTCAGTAAATTTTATGGCATTTCCCAGCAGGTTAATTAAGCAAACGCGCAGCTTTTTCTCGTCAGTTTTTATATATTGGGGAACATTCGCCTGCACGGAAAATCTCAGTTGCAAACTTTTGCTTTCAGCTTTGATTTGAAACATCTCTTCGAGAGTGTCGAGGAGTTGATAAAGGTCAAAGCTACGTTCATCTAAGCCAATGATTCCTGCTTCTATTTTCGATAAGTCTAAAACATCATTAATTAGTTCGAGCAAATGTTGACCGCTACGGTTAATAATTCGGAGATTTTCGAGATTTTCCTGATCCAGGGAAGAGTCGCGGCTCATGACTTGGGTAAAACCCAGGATAGCATTTAGGGGAGTCCGCAATTCGTGGCTCATGTTGGCAACGAATTGACTTTTTGCCAGGGATGCAGCGGCTGCGGCTTCTTCGGCTTTTTTGCGTTCTATGATTTCTTGTTGCAGTTCGGTATTGCGATCGATCAATTGTTTTTGCAGTCTTTGGATCGTCAATTGATGTTCAATTCTCGCTAAAACTTCTGCTACATGAAACGGTTTTGTGATAAAATCTACCCCTCCCACTTGAAAGGCTGTTACTTTGTCTAATACTTCATCTAAAGCGCTGATAAAAATAACCGGAATTTCTGATGTTTGCGGCTCCGCCTTGAGCTGCGTGCAGACTTCGTAGCCGTCCATTTCCGGCATTTTGATGTCGAGCAAAATCAAATCGGGAGAGCCAGATCGCGCCGCTCTGATTGCCATTTTGCCGTTAATTACCCCCCGGACTTTGTAACCCCGATCTGACAGCGTTGCCGATAAAACTTGCAAATTTTCGGGAGTGTCGTCAACAATTAATATGTTGCCTTTATTATCTGCTGTTTGATTTGTCATCGCTCACTATTTTTTGTTAAATCGAGAGTTGCTGAGATGATGAAAACTGATCAAATCGCAATTATAGCACTCGCTCGTGAATCAATTACTTTTATGTTTACATCACTTACGCAAACTAACCCAAAAAACCGGATTTTTAAGAGGAGAGGACTAAAACAGAAAAGCTGTTGACGCGCGAATTATAGTGAAATAGTCGATCGACCTCAACCATCAACAATCCTCACCCCACCATTTCCCCCTTCTTCCTTTAAAATCCATCCGTTAAATCCGTTACATAATCCGTTACCGAACTTCCTTCAAAGATTTTTAAACTCCTCAATCAAATCGATAATTCGATCGCACCGGAAGTTATTCGCCAAATCGGCGATCGCCTTCTTGAAACCAGCATCAACAGGAGGAATCGACAACAGCAGCCGAAAAATCTCCTCATTATCAACCGCATCCGCCGCAGCGTACAACTCATCCACCCATTCAGCAGGCATAGATCCAAACAATGAAGCATTGAGCGTAAAAGGCAAAGGAACCGTTCCAGTGTGCGCGGAAACATCACCGGAGGCCACAGCATCAGAACTTAGCGAAGCTTCTCGATCGTAAACATAGCGAACTCCCAGATACTTAGCCATCTTTTCCAGAATCACTGGCTCCCGAAAAGGCTTCGCGACAAAATCATCACAACCAGCAGACAAAATCACCGATCGCTCCTCATCAAAAGCACTCGCCGTCAGAGCAATAATCACTGTTGCTTGACCCTTCAAATGCGCCTTAATCCGTTTAGTAGCCTCATAACCATCCATCACCGGCATCCGCATATCCATCCAAATCAAATGAGGTTCCCAACTCGACCACATTTCCACAGCTTGAACCCCATTTTCAGCCTCCTCTACCGCAAAACCAATGGATGACAGCATTCTCATCAACAGTAAACGACTTTCCAGGCGATCGTCAACAGCTAAAATCCGATATTCCGGCTGTCCTGGCTCGATTCCCACAACACGGCGAGTCGTTTGAGCCACCTGAATTTCCACTGAATTAGGAAGAGAAACTCTAACATCAAATTTAAACATACTACCACAACCAACGCTACTTGTCACCGTCATATTTCCCCCCATTAACTCCACGAACTGTTTGCTAATCGGCAAGCCTAGACCAGTTCCTTCTTGAGCTTTTCTCCCGCTTTCTGTTTGTGCAAAAGGTTTAAACAAATTGCCCATTTCCTGGGAAGTAATTCCCGGCCCCGTGTCCTCAACTTCAAACAGCAAGCAGCAATTATCAACTAGCGGAATTTCTCCGTAATTTTGATTTGACAAAAGCTCATATTTGATTCTCAAATTAACACCACCTTCCGCAGTAAATTTAATCGCATTTCCTACCACATTAATCAATACTTGGCGCAACTTACTTTCATCTATTTCTACATATATAGGCAGCTCTGGCGCCAAATCAAAAATCAACTGCAAACCTTTCTTGTGTGCTTGCAACTTCAGCATCTCTTCAGTATTTATTAGCATTTTATGCAAATCAAAGGTGCTGTTATTAAGTGTCACCAGCCCGACTTCAATTTTTGACATTTGCAGAATATTGTTGATCAAATCGAGCAAATGTTCCCCGCTGCGGCTAATAATTCCTAAGTATTGCTGTTCGTCAGTACCGAGGGCTGCGGATCTGGTCAGCAGTTGGCTGAAACCGAGAATTGCGTTGAGGGGAGTTCGCAATTCATGACTCATATTCGACAGAAATTCGCTTTTCGCCCTGTTGGCTCTGTCAGCTTCTTCTTTGGCTTCTTGCAGGGCTATTTCTGCTTGTTTGCGCTCCGTAATATCGCTGGCAGTGCCTGTGGTGCCCGTGATATTTCCTGCTGCGTCCAAGCGCGCGATCGCCTT
>CASBQF010000280.1 GCA_949127775.1 Oscillatoriales cyanobacterium PMM_0080 | reverse complement strand
GGGGAAGGGGAAGGGGAAGGTGTTAACAAGAAAATTCTGATTCCTTCGGTGAACCAAGTTCCCTCCAATCAAACAGCCTCCGTGAGAATCAAACCAAATACGGAAAGAAATGGGCAATCTTCTCCAAAAACAATACTTCCTCAACAAAAAACCAATTCTTCTTTTCCAACCTCAACATTCAAATTGGAAGATTTCCGCATTAGCCCTAACTGTCAGACCTTGATTTTAGACAGTTCGGGACAATTAGTTGCTTTTTCACCAGTAACACAAACAGACCGTTCTGGTTATGTTGACAGCCATTCGCGAGAAACTACCTCGCGTCAACAACAACAAGTAATCCAGCTTTCAACAGAGTATTTGGTTAAACATTTTGGCAATCTCACTGCTATTAACAGCAGCGAAAATCTTAACTTTATCAAGAGTGGCTCCCGATACTTATTGCAAGTCAGACCTTTTGACAACTCCCAAGGCTTAAACTGGCTAATTGTGGCAGTTGTCCCCGAAGCCGACTTCATGGACAAAGTTAATACCAACACCCGCAACAATATGGGGCTCGTGCTGCTGGCACTGATTTTATCAATTGCCTTTTTGCTGTTCATTTCTCTCAGAATAGAACTGCGACTGCGACAGTTCATCTCGGCAACAGAGGCGATAGCTGGCGGCGATTTCGACTCAACAATTTCAGGTAGCGGCGTTGCCGAACTCGAAGCCCTAGCTAGAGCTTTCGAGGGCATGAATCGCCAGTTAAAAGCATCTCGCAAGCGCCTAGAAGAATATTCTGGCGATTTACAGCGCCAAGTCGCACAGAAAACAAAGGAACTCAAACAAGCTAAAATTGTCGCCGTTCGTGCAAATCGCGCTAAAAGTACATTTCTGGCCAATATGAGCCACGAACTGAGAACCCCGCTCAATGCCATTATTGGCTTTGCCCATCTCCTTGTGAACTCTAAAAAAACTGCACCAGAACAGCAGTCGAGTTTAGATATTATCAATCGCAGCGGTGAGCATTTGTTGAAACTTATCAACGATATTTTGTCGCTGTCTAAGATTGAAGCGGGTCAAATTACCCTCGAATCAAATGCTTTTGACTTGTATAGCTTGCTAGATGACTTAGAACGGATGTTCCAACTCAAAGCTCAATCTAAAGCCTTGCAACTTGTTTTTGAACGCAGTTCTGATGTACCGCAATACGTGCGAACTGATGAAAGCAAGCTGCGCCAAGTTTTAATTAATCTGTTGGATAATGCTGTAAAGTTTGCGGAAGTTGGTAGGGTGAAGCTGACTGTAAAACTCCTTCAGTCTATGACTAAGAAACCGCTACCCAAATTCTTTCTCCAGTTCTCTGTGAAGGATACAGGTCGAGGCATTGCGCCTGACGAGGTTAGCAGTTTGTTCAAGCCGTTCGTGCAAACTGAAACTGGCAGGAAATCACAAACTGGAACGGGTTTGGGATTGCCAATCAGCCGTTCCTTCGTCAAGTTGATGGGCGGCGATATTCAGGTCAAAAGCCAATTAGGGAAAGGAACGGTTTTTAGTTTTTACATTAAAGTCACTCGTGCAACTAAGAGCGAAGTTTATGGCCAACTGCCCCAAAAACAAGTCAAGGGGTTGGCATCCAACCAACAACAGTATCGCATTCTGGTAGCGGACGATGAGCCGGCCAATCGGTTGCTGTTAACTCAGATATTGAAGTCGGCTGGCTTTGTTGTGTGGTTCGCGGATAACGGAATTGAAGCTGTTAAGTTGTGGCAAAAGTACAAGCCGCATTTAATTTGGATGGATTTGAGGATGCCGCTTTTAGACGGTTTTCAAGCCGCCCAAAAAATTAGAGCTCTGCCTGATGGTTCTAGCACCAAGATTGTTGCTTTGACTGCTAATGCTTTTGCTCAAACCCAAGAACGAGCTTTATCGGCAGGGTTTGATGATTTTGTTGCTAAACCGTTTCGAGAGGCAGTAATTTTTGAGAAGATGGCGCTTCATTTGGGTGTTCGTTATATCTATGAGGAGAAGTCACTGAGGAAGTCCAGAGAGGATGAGCCGGCCCAGCAACTGACTCCTGAATCGCTGTCTGTGCTGCCGAGGGAGTTGATTCACAAGCTTTACAAAGCCGCGGCGAGTGGAGACGAGCAAGTTGTAAGGCTGTTAATTGAACAGATTCCTCGCTCCCAGAAACAAATTGCTGGGGCTTTGACCAAGTTAGTTGATAATATGAGTTTAGATATCATCAGCGATTTGACTCAGAATTGCATTTCGGCTGATTGTACGATCGCCAATTCCCAAGATTGTTCTCAAAATTAATTCGGTTTTAAGAGTCGTACCTCATATATCAATATATGACGTTTGGCTAAGCGGGCGATCGCACCATCCCCAGACTGTGCTCAAAATCAACTCGGCGGTTAGATCGCATACCTCATATATCAATATATGACGTTCGGCAGAGCGGGCGATCGCACCATCCCCAGACTGTGCTCAAAATTAACTCTGCTGTGAGAGTCTTTACCTCATATATCAATATATGACGTTCGGCAGAGCGGGCGATCGCCAAATCCCCAGACTGTGCTCAAAATCAACTCGGCGGTTAGATCGCATACCTCATATATCAATATATGACGTTCGGCAGAGCGGGCGAT
>CASBQF010000279.1 GCA_949127775.1 Oscillatoriales cyanobacterium PMM_0080 | reverse complement strand
CCTCTTGCAAAATTAATTTTAATCAAATTTGTAACAGGCAAGATGCCTGTTCCACAAGAAAAAAACTTTTTGTGGGATTGGCCGGAGAGCCCGTCCTAGTTATTTTTGCAAGAGGTCTATTATATATTGTTTGTGAACCCGCCCTACAAATATCACGGTTAATTTACTGGATTTGATATTAAATATGAATGGAATTTGCACGCTAGCCAACGATACAGTTTACGACCAACTAATTGCCTTGCTCAACAGTATTGAAGTGATTTTAGGCTCAAATATTCCTGTCTGTATTTATCCTTTTGATGACCAAGTACAGCAAATTCAAGCTGAAATTGCCAAGCGCCCCAATGTTTTTATGTATGAAGATATCGCGTCAATTCAGCGATGGGATGAATTTATGCAAGCCGCCGCACCTGAGCGTTTGAATCGCCAAAAATTTCGGCTTTATGGCGCACACCGTCGTTTTTGTGCTTTTGATGGGCCTTTTGAAATGTTTATCTATATGGATGCTGATACTTTGGCGATGAATTCCCTTGATACGGTTTTTGATAAGTTAGATGAATCGGATTTTGTGGTTTATGATTTTCAATTTACTGATCCAACTAAAGTATATAATTTATTGTGTCCAAAACTACTAGAAGTGTTTGAGCAGGAGCGTATTAATTCAGAAATATTTTGTTCGGGTTTTTATGGTAGTAAGCAAGGACTTTTTGATGGCGATACGAGAGAATGGCTGTTATCTCAATTGCAATCTGGGGATGCGGAAATTCTCTATGCTGGTGCGGGAGAACAGCCTTTGCTCAATTATATGGTGATGAATACTAGAATTAATAGCTATAATTTTGCTCGATGTCTTCCAGATAATGTTAAAACTGGGTGCAGCGTTACTTCCCAACATTTTCAAATGCGAGATAACATTCTTTATGATAAGGGAAATCGGCTGACTTATATTCATTATATTGGGGTGCAGCCGGATTTGATTCGGAGGGTTTGTGCGGGGGAAAATATTGAGTTTCCCTATCGCGATTTGTTTCTGCATTATCGCTATCTGCGGGAACCGGAAAAGCGGCCAATCTTTCGGGAACCGCTAATCTCTTATACTGATGTTTCTGCTCCGAATTTATTACAAAGAGTGTTGAGAAGGTTGAGGATAAATTTATGAGTCGCGGTATTTATATTGTTGCTAATGATAAGGTGATCGAAAGTGCGATCGCCCTTTTAGCGAGCATCCGCCTGTACAATTGTCAAATACCTGTTTTTTTGATCCCGTTTGACGACAATTATCTGCAAGTCGCCGCCGCCCTCAACAGCCTCTATGGGGTGCAATTGTACCCAAATCTGGGGTTTGTGGAACAGTTTACCAGGGAAATTGGCCAAATGTTCGATCGCACTTTTCTAGCCCTCCCCAACAAAATGCGGAAACTCTGCGCCTGGTTTGGCCCGCTTGACGAATTTTTGTACATCGACACCGACATCATTGTCTTTGAAGACATCGCAGCCAACCTGGACAAACTATCGGAAGTAGACTTTTTTTGCTGCGACTACCATCACCTTAGCGAAAAACTGCGAAATGTGTTTTCACCTGTTGTCAAAGAACAAAATATCTTCACAGATTCCGAACTTCAAGATGTCTTCAACAGCGGTTTTTGGGCTTCCCGCAAAGGCACGATTTCCGAATTGCAAATGTATGAAATCTTGCTGGAATGTTCGCAGCATCGAGAATATTTTGACTTTACTCAAAATGTCACTGACCAACCTATACTAAATTATATCATTCTTAAACTGATTCCCAAACGCTGGAATTTTGTTAAAGATTCACCAACAGAACCTGGAAGCTGGGCGGGTTCTAAGCATTTTCAAGAAATAGATAATGTGCTTTATGACAAAGGTAAAAGATTAAAATATATTCACTGGGCTGGAATACCAATTAAATCCGGTAGTCCATATTGGGAACTATGGCAACATTATCGTTATTTAAATGAACCCAAACCAAATTTAATTCAAAAAATATTTCAGGCTTTCGGTAGGTGAGGATACACTGATATGTTGTATTATTATCAACAAGCTTTAAGCAACAGGCAAGATGCCTGTTCCACAAATCATAAATTTTGTTTTTTTTGACTTTAAACAAGGTTTGAGCAACAGGCAAGATGCCCACACCACAGTCAATAATTTTCTTTCTTGTGGTGTGGGTATCTTGCCCGCACCTAAGAGTTACTTATTAACTTTAAACTATGACAAATGGCATTTATATTCTAGCCAATGATGTGGTTTTCGACCACTTAGTCGCTTTATTAAATAGTCTCGAAGTTAACGGTGCAAAAGATATCCCAGTTTGTATCATTCCCTATGATGATAACTTGCAAAAAGTTCGAGTAGAAATTGCAACTCGTCACAATGTTACTCTATTTGAAAATACAGATTCCATCGAATTTTGGGAAGACTTTGCAACTCAAGTTTGGACATCTCACGCCAAAGCTCAAAAAGTTTGGCAAGCTAAAGGCTGGAAACCAGTACACTGTTTGGGAATGCACCGGAAATTTTGTTGTTTTGACGGCCCTTTTGATAAATTCATCTATTTTGATGCGGACACTTTGTTAATGAATTCTCTGGATTACATTTATCAAAAACTGGATGAATTTGATTGGGTAGCTAATGACTTTCAATACAAATCAGACTTGAATTATGTCTTTGATTTATTATGCGAAAAATTACCAGATATTTTCCAGATTGATAAACTGCAATCTCAGATTTTTTGTGCGGGCTGGTTTGCTTCCAAAAAAGGAGTCTTAAATCGCCATAACTCAGTCAAGATGTTAGAATATTTAACATCAGGAGAATCAGAAATCTTGTCCTTGCGGGGAACGGATCAACCTTTGTTTAACTATTTAGTTACGCGCTGCAAAATCTCTTTTTATAACTTTGCGTATTCTCAGCCAGAACAAATAACGGGGAATCATTGGTCTTCTCAATTTGATGTGATAGATTATGTTTTATACGATAAAGGACGACGGCTGACTTACTTGCATTACATGAGTATTTCGGCTACCAAAATCAATCAATTGTGTGATGGTGAAGATGTTGAGATTCCCTACCGAGATGTATTTCTGCACTACCGTTATTTGAAGTCGCCGACAACTCAGCCAAAATTAACGCATCCTAATTGGTTGGTTCGCTTGGGGAGAAATCTCAAAATTTGGGTAATTAAAAAAGTTAATAATCTGAAATTTAAGTTGCGGAATCTTTGAGTAGAGAGAATGTAACTGTGTAGAGACTCAAGCCACTCCGATTCGCGCGTTAAGCCCCAATACGGTTTACTTAACACTATTTCTGGCCCGGAGATCCCCCTAAATCCCCCTTAAGAAGGGGGACTTTGAGAGCATTCTTATCCCCCCCTTTTTTAAGGGGGGTTAGGGGGGATCTCTTTTAAGTAAACCGTATTGCGTTAAACCCTCTTCTCTCTTTTTTTGTTTCTTTCTTTCTCTTCCTCTGCGTTCTCTGCGCTCTCTGTGGTTCAAAAAACATCAAATTAGAATAATACTAAAGAGCTATCAACCCCCTTTTTTCTCAGAAAAGAGGGTCAATAGTTAACTCTTATTCTTCATAAGAATCCAAATCTAATGCTCTGGAGCCTCCCCGTTCTAATTCCAGTAAAAGCTTACCTAACTGTCTCCAAATTAACCAGCCTGTGAGTATGGTTAGGGGGAAAGATAGGGCGTAGGCGAACAATTTTGGCAGTCCGAAAATCTCTACACCAGAAGCTAGAAATATGCAAATTCCACCTGCCATTCCCAGGAAAGGTATGAATAGTTGCAATCCTTGTAGGTTGGCTAAGGTGCGAGTTGCACGATCTTTTGACCAGAGTTGTACGGCTTGTTTGAGAGTTGCTTCAAAGGCTAAACCGGAGGCCATTCCTGCTAGGAGTCCAGCAGTCATAAAAAAATAGGGAGGTTCTGGAAAATAATACACGAATAATTCTTTTGGGGTAATGGGGAATTGGGCATAGGGCATAGGGCATTGGGCATGGAGTATGCGGCATTGGGAATTAGTTATTAGAACCAACAACTAACAACCAACCAATGACTAATGACCAATGACTAATGACTAATGACCAATGACTAAAGTTTAGTTAAGGCGGCTGTTCCTGCTGTGGAAAACTCCGCCAAAGCGCCTAGAGCAACATTGAATAGGCGGGCTGGTTGTAAGTCTTCCTTGACGAGGTTCCACAGACTGCCAACTTCTGCGGTGTGGATGCGATCGTCCTCAATCAAAGCTAGCATTAACTGGCGTCGCAAAAACGATCCTTCTTCTGATAGCAAGAATTGTAAACCTAGTTGGGCAGTGGGGAGTAGGTCGAAACTTCGATCGGATCTGGCGATCGCGATCATGTCCTCTAACCTGTTCCACTGAAATTTGCCATCTCTGAATAATACCTCAATCAGGCGACGCCGCAATGCCGGAGATTCTCCGTTCAACAAACGCCGTGCTACGTAAGGATACGCCACTTCGACTATTTTGAAATTGGGATTCAGCGTCAGGGCCAAACCTTCTTCTGTTACCAGAGACCGAATAATTAAGGCAAATTTCGCGGGGACTCGGAAAGGATAATCGTACATCAACCCCGAAAACTGGTCTGTAATCGTCTTGAAGTTAAAATCTCCGACCTTTTCGCCGATGATATTGCCGAGGACAGATTCTAGCGCCGGGACGATCGGCATAATATCTGTATCTGGAGTCAAAAAGCCGAGTTTGACAAAATCCTTGGCTAACTCTACATAATCTTTGTTGATTAAATGAACGACGGAATCTACCAAATTTTCTTTAATTGGTTCTTCCATCTGATCCATCATCCCAAAATCAATGTAAGCCATACGGCCGTCCGCTAAGGCAAACAGATTTCCTGGATGGGGGTCAGCGTGAAAAAATCCGTGTTCCAGCAACTGCCGCAAACCGCTGCGGACTCCGACTTCAATTAAAGTATCGGTATCCAAACCTGCGGCTTTAACACGATCGATATCTGTGAGTTTGATACCGTCAATCCATTCGAGAGTGAGAACGCATTTTGCAGTATAACGCCAGTAAATGCTCGGAACTTTTACGGTGGGATCGTCGGCAAAATTTGTCGCAAATTTCTCGGCGTTGCGGCCTTCGTTGATATAATCAATTTCCTCGAATAGTTTAATGCCAAATTCATCGACTATTAAACAGAGGTCGTGACCGAGATTTAGTGGCAACAACGGGCCAATCCATCCAGCCGCCCAGCGCATTAAGTAAAGATCAAGGCTCAAGATTGGCAGCAAATTCGGTCGCTGAACTTTAATTGCTACTTCTTCTCCGGTCATTAGACGAGCTTTATACACTTGACCGAGACTGGCTGCGGCGACAGGTTCGGGGGAGATTTCGCTGTAAGTTTCGCTAATTTTGCGATCGAGTTCAGCTTCAATTATCTTGAAAGCTAAAGCCGATTCAAAGGGAGGCAATTGATCTTGAAGTTTGATCAGTTCTATGAGAAAGTCTTTGCGGATTAAGTCTGGTCTAGTAGAAAGCGCTTGACCGACTTTAATGAAAGTGGGGCCCAAGCGAGTGAGTATTTGTCGCAGGTGTGTGGCTCGTTCGGGCTGGTGTGCTGCAACTTCGTGTTGCCAACTGTCCCACAGCATCCCGATAACGAAGCCTCCGAAAGACCAAATAACGGTAATTGCTCGCCAAATGGCTTTCCAAGGGCGGTTGCGGTAATGCTGAGCGATCGCTTGTGGATCGTAGCGTCTAGCTTGAGTGAATTGATACTGACGCACTCGTTTATTTTCCTCTTATTTTATGAAAATTGCAGGTTAAATTGAGAATTGGGAATTGGGCATTGGAAGTTAAAAGTTAAAAGTTAAAACCTTCTTCTGTCCTTGGGCTACGCTCAGGACACATCTTCCTTCTTCCTGAAATCCGTTAGAGAATCCGTTGCCGAACTTTCTTTTCGATCATTGACCGATCGCAAATCTTAGGCGAGCGGAAAATGCACCCAGACAAGAGGGATTGCTAGCCTAAATTTGTTTCTTTTCATTAAATATAGTACATAAAAGTACAAGTGATCGGTCAAAAAACTTAACTTATCTCCCTGACTGCTGCAATTTATGACAGCACTGCAACCCCGCAATTCTGATCTCGTCCTGCGTTTCCCTCGATCGCCCTTGGCGAAGCTGGCATTCGACCATCGCCCCAAAGCTACTGGATTTGAGCCGCCACAGCTAGGGAATCTTTCAGCCCATAAATCGTGCGCTCTTGTTGATCCCTCGATAGTTCTGGGAACATCGGCAAAGACAAGACTTCGCAACAAACTTGCTCAGCCTGGGGTAACTCACCAGGAAGATAGCCCAAAGATTTATAAACAGGTTGTAGGTGCAAAGGAAACGGATAGTAAACCATCGAACCTACGCCACATTCCTGCAACTTAGTCCGCACCGAGTCCCGGAAATTACCAGAGGGATTTGGGGCATCTTCTGGGCTTAGCCGGATCGTGTATTGATTCCAAACTCCTTTTGCCAAGGGCAATTCTTTGGGGACGACAACTCCGGGCACGCGGGACAGAAATTCGCCATAAAGTGCCGCGATCGAACGCCGCTGGGCATTCCAACTGTCGAGATACCGCAATTTAATGCTGAGAATCACCGCTTGAAGAGCGTCTAAACGGCTGTTGTAGCCAATTTCTTCATAAAAGTACCTAGAAGACTGTCCGTGTTCTTTGAGTCTTCGCATGGCAGCAGCTAGGGCTGGATCGTTTGTGGTTGCCGCCCCGCCGTCGCCGCAAGCGCCTAAATTTTTGGTGGGATAAAAGCTGAAGCAGCCGACATGGCCGATGCTACCGACTTTTTGTGACTGCCATTCGGCGCCGACAGATTGGGCGCAATCCTCAATTACGGCTAAATTGTGCTTGTTGGCAATATCCATTAACCGAGTCATATCCATCGGTTGGCCGAAGATGTGGACGGGCATGATTGCTTTGGTTTTTTCGGTAATGGCTGCTTCGAGTCGATCGAGATCCATGTTAAATGTCGCACTGTCAATATCGACAAACACCGGAGTTGCACCGACGGCGCTAACTGTCTCAGCCGAAGCAAAAAATGTAAAAGGAGTAGTAATCACTTCATCGCCGGGGCCAATTTTGAGCGCCCGCAAAGCCAAAATCAGAGCATCGGTGCCGGAGTTGCAACCAACGCAATCGGAAACGCCGATATAGTTGGCGAACTCTTGTTCAAAAGTTTTGACAGCGGGGCCGCCGATGTAAGCACCAGAGGCTAGCACTTTTTGCACCGCTGTGGCCATCTCGTCGCCAATTTGGGCGTATTGACGGCTTAAGTCGAGGGGGGGAACATTATTCACTTTTAACACCACTAATTTCAACCATCATCAAAGCAAATTCTTGCAGCAAAACTGTTTCTAGGAAACGTTTACTGAAATATTTTATAGTTGGACGGGCAAACAATCACTTTATCGAAAGGGAGCGCCTGTGTTAATTCTGCTAGATTTTACGGATTTGGGTTGGGCTTTGGGGATGGTGGCGATCGCGATCGGGCTTTCGGCGTGGCAGGAATTGGGGTTGGAGGGGTCGATCGCGATCGCCGCCGGCCGCACCCTGACCCAGTTAATCTTAGTCGGCTACGTGCTCGCAGTAGTATTTGCCCCCGAGGGGAAGAATCCTTGGCTGGTTTTAGCAGTGTTAGCAATCATGGTGACAACAGCTAGCATGGTTGCCACCAACCGGATCAGCAAAAAAATTAAGAATTTATTACCCTTAGTTTCGGGATCGATTTTGATCGGTACGGCCTTGACTTTAGCTTATACAAATTTGCTAATTTTGCAACCTGATCCTTGGTACGAACCGCAATACCTGATTCCTCTAGCGGGGATGATTTTGGGCAATGCGATGAATGCAGGTGCGATCGCGGGTGAAAGACTTGTCAGTACAATTAATAGTAGTCAGTTAGAAATAGAAACCCATTTGAGTTTGGGTTCAACCCCACAACAAGCAGTCAAACAGTATCGAAAAGATGCAATTAAAGCTGGATTAATCCCGCTTTTAAACACAATGACTGTTGTGGGAATCGTGACTTTGCCCGGTATGATGACAGGTCAAATGCTCAGCGGTGTCAGTCCTCTGGATGCGGCATCTTATCAAATTTTGATTATGTTTGTATTAGCGCTGGCAACTTTAATCGCAACTCTGCTATTGACTGAGGGATTGTGCCGCAGGTTTTTCAATCAAGATGCACAGTTGATCAAATGGTAATTGGGAATTGGGCATTGGGAATTGGGCATTGGGAATTGGGCATTGGGAATGAGGAGACGGCAGTGCCGTTTCCCTACTATGATTAATTGTAGGGACACGGCACTGCCGTCTCCTGGCTGTGAGTAATTGGGAATTGGGAATTGGGAATTGGGAATTGGGAATGAGGAGACGGCAGTGCCGTGTCCCTACTATGATTAATTGTAGGGACACGGCACGTGCAGTCTCCTAGCTGTGAGTAATATTAATTCCGATGCTTATCTTGTGAGGTATGCTTCTAGCCTGCCCTAGTCATCACTAAGGAGAATAACCATGATTCAAATAGCAACTAAAAGGTTAACTTTTGAAGAATTTGCGGAATGGAAGCCAGAAAACAGACGTTATGAACTGCACAATGGAGAGATTGTTGAAATGTCACAGCCATTAGGAAAGCATGAAAAAGTTGTCGGTTTTTCATCCAGAAAATTCACCGCGCAATTCGATAGATTAAACCTGCCGTACTTCATCCCTAAACAAGCATTAGTTCAGTCGTCCGAAAATGGGTCAGCTTATTTACCTGATATTCTGATTTTAAATGAAACCAATTTAGCATCAGAACCTCTGTGGGAAAAGTTCTCCACTGTGATTCAAGGAGCATCAATTCCACTGGTTGTGGAAGTCGTTAGCACGAATTGGCAAGATGATTACATCAAAAAAGTAGGTGAATACGAACTAATTGGGATTCCTGAATACTGGATTGTGGATTATCTTGGTTTGGGCGGCCGCAGGTTTATCGGGAATCCTAAGCAACCGACTATTTCGATTTATCAGTTGATTGATGGCGAGTATGAAATTAGCCAATTTCGGGGAGATGATAGGATTGAGTCGCCAACTTTCCCAGAGTTGAATTTGACGGCGCAACAAATTTTTCAGGCTGGATTGATATCAATTCCGGCTGCACCGGAATGATCAGCGAGGAGACTGCACGTGCTGTTTCCCTACAATTAATCTGACCTAGGAACTAAGGCCAAGTCGTCTCCTAAAATTTACGGAATGAATCAATTTTTGTGTGGGTAAGGTGCGCACTGCGCACCCTACAAATCCGACTAATTAGGTTCGTGACTCGCAATTCGCTTGCCGTCGCCATCGTACACTTGCATCGGAATTTTGGCATTATCGCCGATCGCCTCCAAGGCGTTTTGCAAAGTTTCAACGTGCTTTTCTACAGCTTGGCGAGTCTTCACAGCATTGTTGTTATTTGCTTGGATGAAAGTTTGTTGCAGTTTCTGCACGTAGTCAGGAGTCATCTGCACCGCAATCAAACCTTTGCTCACAGTATAGTCGCAAATTTTCGGTTTGCCTTTGCAAGTTTTATCTAAATCCGTGCGCGCTTTTTGCAGTCTCCTTTCTTCCTGCAACCTTACTTCTGCTTCCCGCAATGAATTTGTGTAGGAATCGATTAGCGGTTTGGCTTTCTGGGAATAAGAAGTTGCAGTCGGCACTTGCTCCGCATAACTCAAAGCTCTGCGCCAGTATTCTGATGCTTTAAACCAGCCGTTTTTACCCTCAAAAATTCGAGCTTCGGCTGCTAAAGTCACTGCTTGAGTATAAGCATTTTCCGAAATCCCTTCCACATTTTTGCGCTCGCGTGCCTGTGAAAGCTTAGTTTCGTATTTTGGAACTAGCAATTTACCTTGTTGATAAGATTGCGTAGTGCTGGGTATTTCTGATAGTATTGCGAGGGATTTTTCCCAACCTGCTTGTACTTGAGCCCAAGTCTCGGCTGTCTGAGCTACTGCTTCCCGAGCTTCTGCTAGTTGGGCTGTACTTTTGGCTTCTATCAGGGTTTTTTCGGCTTTCTTTTCTGTGCTTAATTGCTTGTTTCCGCTGGCTAAATTCTTCCGGTATTCCTGTGACTTTCTCTGAGCAAACGGATAAACTGGGCTGTCTGTGGGGATTTCTCCGAGTTGGGCGATCGCACTTTGCCACAGAGATTGCGCTTCCTTTCCAGTCTCGGCAGAATAAGCCGGATTTTGAATTTTCTCACCTGCCGATCGCGCGAGGCGTGCTGCATCGATCGCAGAGTTTAAATTCTGACTTTGCTGTTGGTACTTTTCCAGGGCGCTTTGAGCTTCACCGCGATGAATTGACCAGGACGGAATCGGCTCCACAAGGGCGATCGCCTGTTTTAACTGTGCTTGTGCTTCTTCGGGACTGCTAGCAACTTTTGACGTTTTTAGCGTCTTCACCGAATTGTCGCTCAACTGTTTGGCATTAGCCAATGCAGTACATTCTCCGATGACGCAGGGGCGACTCAGCAAGTAATAACCGCCTGACAAAATTAACGCTGCAACGCTCACCATTCCGGCGGCGGCTAGCATCGCAAAGGGTGAATGCTTGGGGGTTTGGGCGACTGTTACCGCAGGCTCCATATCCAGCACATCGAAGGGATTATCTCCAATATCCGCCGAGGTTGCAGCTACCTTAAAGGCGATCGGATCGGAATTGCTGGAACTATCCGAAAAATCGGGGAAATATTCATCGCCCCCGGCATTTTCTACCTCTGTTTCTAATGGCAAATCCTCAGCTACATCCGCTGTGTCCGCCGGATTTACTGCTGCTAAGACTATCCCCGTCTCTGCTGCGGGTATTTCGGGTTTTTTGAAGGGTTCCACTGTTTTTGGTCTGGACAAAACAGGGTGGTGCATCGTAAAAGAATGGAAAGCGTAAGGCTGTTTTTGCCCAGTAATTTTGAGGCAGAGTCCAATCTGTTGAATACCTTCCGGTTCTATTTCGAGAATTGCTGCTTCTAACACCGCAAAAGTCGGTTTTGCTTTGAGAACTAAACTGCGCGGGTGTTCTCCTACAACCGTCAAAGATTCATCTCGAAAATCGCAACTGATATAAAGCGGTAAATTTTTAAATCCGGCTGCTTGCAAATGTTTCTGCAATTTTACTTCTAGAATTTGTGCGTTACTTTGTCGCTCTGCTACTGTCATGTTTTTCCTCTGTCTGAT
>CASBQF010000278.1 GCA_949127775.1 Oscillatoriales cyanobacterium PMM_0080 | reverse complement strand
CAATTCACAGACAGTCACAACTTACAAAGATGGTCGAAAAACTGAGAATGGCAGTTCGACTTACGAGAAATGGTTGAGGGACAGTAGTTACGATAGTAAGGGGGTAGTGAGTGACGTTTCTAAGTATTCTAGCTGGACTTCGAGTTACAGCAAAAATTACTTTAAGGGAGGTTACAGTTGGACTGAAAGCCTGAGCGGTTCCGACTCGGAATCGACAACAAAAAGAGCTGTTTATACCAGTAGTAGCAGCAGTTGGAGTTGGACAAGAAACGGGACTGTGTGGGATGATGGCAGGAATAGTTGGAGTGAGAGTTGGTCGAAGTCTAGTTGGAAAGATGGCAAGTATTTGCCGAGTGAATCTGAGTCGAAGAATGGGTCTTTCGATCCGAAGAAAACAGGGCAGATTAATGATTTACCCTCATTTGAGGATGTGGCGCGGTTGAGTAAGGCTCCGAAAAAACGGGATGCGCCACTGGATTTGTCGCAGATTAATAAGCTTCCTAAGCCGAGTAAGGAGCTTTGGACACTACCACCGCGTATTACTCCTCCACGAGAACTAGAGAAGGCCCCAGATAATTTGGTCGCCGGGCCTGGTGGTGCTGGTGGAAAAGTGCCTCCTGACAAACGTTCTGCACTGACAAAAGTCATCCGACAATTGTTGAGTTTCTTTAAACCTCTTGGAGAGTTTGTTGCTGGGGCAGTCTACCAATGGTTGCGTAATAACGGAGAGCTCACGAGATGGTTGTTGCAGGTTTTGATTCCTGGATGGAATGGACTAGAACAAGATGTGGAGCGAAATCTTCCTAAAACTTGGACTTTTCAGGCAGGGCGAACATTCGGAGATGGGGCAGCAATCGTCACAGGGATTTTAGAAATGATTGGGGGTGGTGGGGCTGCTGCTGGCGGTAGTAGTTTATGTGTAACAGGATTCGGTTGCATTGCTGGTGCCCCTGCCCTAGTAGCAGGAACGGCTCTAGCGCTACATGGCTCTTCTACAGCTTCGACTGGGTTAAAGAATATATTAGCCGAGATAGCTGAGAATCTTGGAGTCGTTTTTCAAAGTTCATCAGGTAGCAATGGAGGAGGTAGAGCCTATGAACCACCTGCACGTAGCATTGAAACGTATGATGGTGATACTAGGGTAGAGTGGCGTACAACGCCTAACGAACCACGCGCTGCGGTTGTAACTTTTAAAGAAGTTAATCCAGGCATTGTTGAGGTATCAGAGATATTTAAACGCGATCTCCCCAGTGGTTCTGGTGGTAGGATGATTGTAGATGCCTTACGAACTAAAGGAATAAATAGACCATCAACGATTAGATTGACAAACATTACTAACACTGCCACCACTGAAGCTCTAACAAATGGTATTGTTCCTCAAGATACGCTCTTGGGTAATACTCTCAAAAATGCTATCAGAGAAATGGGTGGTACACCTACCACTTGGAGTACAGCTAAAGATCTTAGAGGTCAGAGATGGATAGAAGTAAAAATTTCTTACTAGAGCAACTCAAGCAAGCTTGTTCGCAACGTATCGATATTCGTTGGGAACTGCTGGCAACTCCTGCTGGTGTGGAGCAAAGTATTTCTCAGACACTGCGAGGTCTGGATGTTAATGAGTTGCGGATGGACACTGGGAGTTATATAGCTTGCTCATCAAGCTTTGTTGAAAACAGAGTTATTGCGCTTTCTGTTTCTCGACCAGAGCTGCTACGTAATTTGTTGAGTCAGTGGGAAATGGAACCACGAACAGGCGACCCATATTTGGACGCTGGATTCTTGGATATAGCTCTTAAAACAGCTCGGAGATGTTTCACAGTTGTGGAAATAGATCCAGAGGCGGAACCTTGGTCGTGGGAGGAGCAATTAAAAAACGAACATTTAAAAATCATGTGGGCTCCCGATTACATTCGCTTGTTAGGTAGTCGTCCTCTGAGCAACAAAGTGCTGACACAAAAGGACATAGAAAATGCTATTGACTCTGGAATGTCTCTGATCAAAACATTACGCACACAACAGGTACAAATTGATGAATCTGTATTTGCTCACTATGCGGATTCAATAATTTCCACTGGTCCCTATGTTACCGCTCTGCTGATTGAGTTATCGAGACGAACTAATTTCGATTCTCGGATTTGGTTTGAACGGATTTTGGAAGTATTTCCGACTATTTCCGATCCGCTTGACCTAACTCTATCAACCTACGCCTTACTTAACCCTAGTTGGTGTGTACCTTGGTGATGGGAATTAAATCTACAATTGAGGGATAATCCGATCGCCCTTTAACGTCAAACACCAGTTTGGTGCGAGCTCTCTGATTGTCGTTTGGGTGTACGAGGGCGATCGTGCAGATGGGCGATCGGAATTTTTGATATGATGGTCGATCGCCCACTTTGAGGTAATTTTCTATTTGGGCCGATCGACACGGCACTAATTCTTCAAATAACACCAGAGCTTGCTCCAATATAGGATACAACGAGTTTAAAAGCCCGCCCTAGCCTGTAAACTAGGGATAGATAATAGAATAGGAAAGAAAAATCTATGCCGTCGGAAAACCAAGACTTGCCAAAAAATCAAACACCTCAGAGTCCAAAATTGCCAATTCCCTCAGATATTTTCTTGAGCTTGGCTGCTTTACCGATGTTGGGCGGGTTGCTGGCGGCCTCTGCTGCTGCTAAGTTTGTTGGGTCGATCGGCATTGAAAGCGAAGAAGTCTTTCGGGGCTCGCGCCTTCCCATCCTCAACTTTCCTCAACCAGAACAAAAGTAATCCTATTTTCCATTAGACATCGCAAGAATTACCAGTTTTGAACAGGCTTTCGGGCCTGTTCCATCAGAAATATGGTCGATGTCCATTCAAGAATGGGCCATTGTCGCAAGCATAAAGCATACAATTACATTGTTTTTGGGAACTGGTATCAAAAATCCACGAAGAGACAGCAGCCAGAAGCTAATTCTTTTGAGAAAAAAGGTTGACAACGGGTAAAATACGTGCAGTTAAAATTTATCTTGGCTTCTAGCTTGTACATCACTCCCTGCAATATTCAAATAAAACCAGTTCCCTAAAAAAAATGGAATTACAAGCAAGCCTCAAACCCTTAGCCTATAAGTGTTCTCTCATCTAAAATCGCAAATTGTATAAGATGTCTCAAATTTGACTGCAAACAAAAGTGTTTTTAGGCGAAACTAAACAATACAATTTTCTAGACACCCGCAGCTATCGAGGAACAGCCCGATGAGTTCAGTCCTCCAGTCTTCAGAACAGGATATTGATACAATCTCTATTTCCCATTCTCCCGCTTACTCAAAATCAGACCTGTTTCTGCGCAATCGCCTCAAAGTAGTAGAGGACTTGTGGGAATCGGTGCTGCGACAGGAGTGCGGGCAGGAATTGGTGGATTTGCTCAGCCAAATGCGATCGGTCAATTCCGCCGAGGGACAAGCGACTAACTTTGGCGAGTCGAACGTCGTACAGCTAATCGAAAAGCTCGATCTCAACGCAGCCATCCGCGCCGCGCGGGCTTTTGCACTGTATTTTCAGTTGATCAACATTGTCGAACAGCATTACGAACAGCGAGACCAACAGCTAGCTTACTCTCACAGCAACGATGCTGGAGGGCCGATGTTTGCTAAGCTTCCCGGACAAGCCACGGATGCACCCGATCGCCCGCGGCACAGGGAAGGCCCAGCCCACACCCAAACGGATCTGAGCCGTGCAGACAGCAGCGAGACGATCGCCCGAGACGCCGGAACATTTCACCAACTGTTCCCGATGCTGCTGCGCTTAAACGTGCCCAGCCAGCAAATCCAGCGCTTGATCGATCAGTTAGACATCCGCTTAGTATTCACCGCTCACCCGACGGAAATTGTGCGCCACACGATCCGCACCAAGCAGCGACGGATGGCGAAGATTCTCCAACAGCTAGATCAAGTTGATGAGAAGTTCTTGGTTTTGGGGACAAACTCTGAAAGCCCCTACCCAGTCTCTTCCTGGGAAGCTTCCGCCCTGCAAGAGCAATTGATGGAAGAAATTCGCCTCTGGTGGCGCACAGACGAGCTGCACCAATTCAAGCCGACTGTACTTGATGAGGTGGAATACACTCTGCACTACTTCGACGAAGTGCTGTTTGATGCGATTCCCGAACTCTACCACCGCTTAAAACAAGCTCTGCACGCTTCTTTTCCTTACCTGAAACCACCTAGTTACAATTTTTGCAAGTTTGGTTCTTGGGTGGGATCAGACAGGGACGGCAACCCTTCTGTGACTCCGAAAGTTACTTGGCAAACTGCTTGCTATCAACGCCATTTAGTGCTTTGCAAGTACATCAATGCGGTGAAGCGGTTGAACGAACTTTTGAGTTTGTCGCTGCACTGGAGCGACGTATTGCCCGAATTGCTCGAATCGCTCGATCGGGATAAATCGGAATTTCCCGAAGTTTACGAGCAGTGGGCGATCCGTTTCCGCCAAGAACCCTATCGCTTGAAGCTAGCCTATGTGCTACAGCGACTGGAAAATACGCGCGATCGTAACTGGCGCCTCTACAAAGGAGACGAGTTGCAGCGGGAGCGCGAGGCTTTGTCGGAACATCCCGGAATGACCGGTCTTTATCGATCGGGAAACGAGTTTTTGACGGAGTTGCAGCTCATCGATCGCAATTTAGTCGAAACAGGTTTGAGCTGTCGCGACTTAGAAAATCTGCTCTGTCAAGTAGAAATCTACGGGTTTAACTTGGCTTACCTAGATATCCGCCAAGAGTCCACAGTACACTCCGATGCTTTGAGCGAAATTGCTGAATACTTGCAAATTTTGCCCAAGTCTTACAATGAAATGTCCGAAGGCGATCGAGTAATCTGGCTAGCCACAGAATTGCAAACTCGCCGCCCATTAATTCCCGCAGAATTGCCCTTTTCTCCCAAAACTTGCGAGACGATTAATACCTTCCGCATATTGCGGCAAATGCACCAGGAGTTCGGCCCGGAAATTTGCGAAACTTACGTGATCAGCATGACTCACAATGTCAGCGATATGCTGGCAGTTTTGCTATTAGCAAAAGAATCAGGACTTTACGATCCAGCTACCGGAATTAGCAGCATTCAAGTAGTACCTCTGTTTGAAACAGTGGAAGATTTGAAAAAAGCACCAGAAGTAATGCAGGAGATATTTGAACTGCCGCTTTATCGGGCTTTGCTAATTGGAGGATACGCGCAGGAAGTAGCGCAAAAAAGCGAAGAAAATCTCAAATCACCAATCCATAAAATCAAATTGCAAGAGGTGATGCTCGGCTATTCTGACAGCAATAAAGATTCGGGTTTTCTCAGCAGCAACTGGGAAATTCACAAAGCTCAAAAGGCTTTGCAAGTGGTGGCAGAAAAGTACAACGTGGAGTTGCGGATTTTTCACGGCAGAGGCGGTTCGGTAGGGCGCGGCGGCGGGCCTGCTTACAAGGCAATTTTGGCTCAGCCTGGAAGGAGTATTAACGGGCGAATTAAAATTACTGAACAAGGCGAGGTTTTGGCTTCCAAATATTCTTTGCCGGAGTTGGCACTGTACAATTTGGAAACTGTGACGGCGGCAGTAATTCAAGCTAGTTTGTTGCACACTGGTTTTGATGGCATCGACTCTTGGAATGAGATTATGGAGGAGTTGTCGGTTAAATCGCGATCGCACTACCGCAACTTAATCTACGAACAACCAGATTTAGTCGATTTCTTCCACCAAGTGACACCGATTCAAGAAATCAGTCAGTTACAAATTAGCTCTCGCCCAGCCCGTCGCGGCGGCAAAAAAGACATCGGCGGTTTGCGGGCAATTCCGTGGGTGTTTAGCTGGACTCAAACCCGGGTTTTACTGCCTTCTTGGTACGGTGTCGGTACAGCTTTGCAAGAGTATTTGCTGGAAGAACCGGAAGAACACATGAAACTTTTGCAGTATTTCTACTTGAAATGGCCGTTTTTTAGAATGGTAATTTCTAAGGTGGAAATGACTTTATCTAAGGTGGATTTGCAAATTGCCAATCACTATGTCCGAGAGTTATCTTTACCTGCTGATCGAGAACGTTTTAATGCTTTATTTGAGCAAATTTCTCGCGAATATCACCTGATTCGGGATTTAGTTTTAACTATTACCGGACACCAACGTTTGTTGGATGGAGATCCGTCGTTGCAGCGTTCTGTGCAGTTGCGAAATGCGACGATCGTACCTTTGGGTTTGTTGCAGGTTTCGCTGCTGAAGCGCTTGCGACAACACGGTACTGGCGGCGTGCCGGGGGTGATTCACTCGCGTTACAGCAAGGGTGAATTGTTGCGGGGAGCTCTGCTGACGATTAATGGGATTGCTGCGGGGATGCGGAATACTGGTTGATGATTTTTGAGCTCTGAGTTAATTTGTAGGGTGCGCACTGCGCACCTTACTACTATGTATGGGTAGCGTAAAATTCGTACAAAGTTGATCATGGGTAATTTACCCGACATGATATAGTGATAGGCTAAGATTTATCCAAAAACTCAAAAAATGCGATCGACCATACCCCGGAAACAGTTTGCTCAACATTGGCTCAAAAGTGAAAAAGCCTTAGATAAGATTGTGAAAGCGGCTTCTTTGGATGGCGATCGCGTCCTAGAAATCGGGCCTGGCACTGGGATTCTGACTCGGCGATTGCTGCCGGCGGCTGAGTCTGTTGTTGCTGTGGAGATCGATCGAGATTTGTGCATAAAACTAGCCAAGCAACTCGGTAAAGTTGACAATTTTTTACTGCTTTCCGGCGATATTCTGGAAATGGACTTAGATACTGAACTAATTGCCTTTCCCAAATTCCAAAATCCCAATAAAGTTGTTGCTAACATTCCCTACAATATTACTGGCCCGATCCTGCAAAAACTGCTGGGAACGATATCTGCACCGGCTGCTAAACCCTTCGATGCGATCGTCCTATTAGTACAGAAAGAAGTAGCCCAAAGGCTCTACGCGAAACCAGGTTCGACAGCTTTTGGGGCTTTGTCGGTACGCGTGCAGTATTTAGCAGATTGCGAGTTAATTTGCGATGTGCCTTCTAGAGACTTTTATCCGCCCCCAAAAGTCGATTCTGCTGTGGTGCGGCTGCTTCCCAGACAGATAGAAACTGCGGCGGTTAATCCGCGCTATTTAGAGACTTTACTGAAGTTGGGCTTTGGTAGCAAGCGCAAGATGCTGCGAAATAATTTGAAAGGTTCTGTGGATTTAGATAAACTCGTTCAATTGTTAGAAGAATTACAGATAAATCCTCAATCTCGCGCTGAAGATTTAAGCGTGTCGCAATGGGTACTTTTGAGCAATAATTTGTTTTTGAATGACCAATGACTGCTGAGTCATGACCAATGATATCATCTCTGGTAGATTAATCACAAAAACGGTTCGATCGTTCGGACTTCAGTCCAATGGCACTGAAAAAGGGCTTAATCACGTTCTCCGTTTAGCTTTCAAGACAGAGTGAAGTTCCTGCATTCGAGGATACGGTTTCGGTCTGCGTT
>CASBQF010000277.1 GCA_949127775.1 Oscillatoriales cyanobacterium PMM_0080 | reverse complement strand
GTTATCAAATCAGCTTTAATTTTACTTAAAAACCGTATATAATTATCTTCTAATGTTGACGGTTCATCATAGGTTGGAATATCTAGATTTTGTTGAGATAAGAAAACAAAAGAAGATCTAAATGACTTTATTGCTAGATATGTCAACAACCCAAAAAAAGAATAAAAGGGAATCCACACAGGTAAAGGTAGATTAAAAAGAAAATTAATCATTATATTATTCCTCCAATAAACCAGTAACTTGTCTCAATTTTATTATTACCCATAAAAGTTGAGATGTCCAATAACAGACATCTACCCTTGATATAAAAACATTGACTATAAGCCAGTGCCAGCCGTGCCAGCGCTGCGACCGTGCCAGACGTGCCAGCCGTGCCAGCGCCAGACGTGCGACTGTGCAAGCGGTGCCTGTTCTCACCAATCATCCCAAAACCGCACAACAGCGAGTCTATCCTGCAATTTTGGAACCGTGCTAGCCGTGCCAGCTAGCCGATCGCCCCATGTTGATCGGACTGCCGCCAATTTTGGAGTCTTATTGGTGGAAAACCCTACTAACTTCGGCAGACATCAAAGCCTGCCTTGCTTTTGCCGCGGATAGTGAGAAAAATTTGTTTGTGGAATTCCTGTGAAACTGCTATTAGACGAAACCCTCTCAGATGCAGCCAGTTACTCTTTAGAATATATATTGAAACAGTGCTACCCAGCTTGTTAATTCAATGAAAATCACTGCGAGCGCCACTTCCCTCGGATGTGTAAAGATTTTAATAACAATAACAATCTTGGAAGGTAAAAGATGATACAAGCCCACAAACAAAAACTTACCTTTGAAGAATACCTCGCCTACGAGGACGACACCGACAACCGCTATGAACTAATTAACGGAGAGTTAATAACATTGCCGCCAGAATCGGGGCCCAACAATTTCATTGCTAACTATCTACTATTCACCCTGGCTAGTAGCGGGTTCGTCCCACTCATGCTGATCAGAACACATATGTGCGAGATCCAAGTTCCGATCCTGCGCGAGGGCGACGCAGCTAACCGTTACCCCGATTTGGTGATTTTGCGGCCCGAACACATCTTGCTGACAGCATCTCGGCTAACTATTACCCTTGATATGCCGCCTCCTCAGTTGGTTGTCGAGGTTGTTAGTCCTGGTAGAGTTGGACGCGATCGCGATTATATTAGCAAACGAGATCAATATGCCGCACGCAACATCCCTGAGTATTGGATTGTTGACCCTCAAGAACAGATGATAGCGGTACTCCGACTAGAATCGGGTGAGTATGTCGAAGTTGGGATGTTTCAAGGGGAACAAACACTTGTCTCTCGGACGTTCCCGCAGTTGAATTTGACGGCCCGACAAGTCTTGGGAGGCGAGTTTTAGCCACCGATTTGAGACATGGTGCGGCTGTAATTCCCGGCGTTAGTTCCCGAATCTCGCTGCTTGAAATTAATCTCCGGTTTAATCTCTAATATTTGTTTTACTCGATCGCGCAATTCAACCGTAGACACCCCATTTCGTAAAGCAGTTTTTAAGTCAATTTGACCAGTTTCGTTGAGCAGACAAGGCCGCAGCCACCCGTCAGCAGACAAACGCATCCGGTTGCACCGATCGCAAAAACACTCCGACATCTGGCTAATAAATCCTAAAGTACCCTTCGCCCCCGGAATTTGAAACACATCCGCCGGCCCATTTCCGCGCACTCCCGACTCGGCTAAACCATATTTATCGCTAATTTGTTGCCGCAATTCGGCTGATGCTACCCAACCTTTGTCGCCAAATAAATCCCCATTCCCGATCGGCATAAACTCAATAAAACGAACGTGCCAATTCCGGTTAATAGTTAATTCTGCCAACTCCAATATTTCGCCATCATTCACACCGGGAATCACCACCACATTCAACTTCAGCGGATCGAATCCAGCTTGATAAGCGGCTTGAATTCCCTGCCAAACTTGCATCCAGCGCGATCGACCGCGACTACCAATTATCTTATCAAAAGTCTCAGGTTCCAAAGAATCCAAACTAATATTAATCCGGCGCAAACCAGCATTGTAGAGATTTTCCGCCATTCCCGCCAGCAAAAAGCCGTTAGTTGTCATTGACAAATCTCGCGTTTCGGGCAAAGATGCGATCGACCCAACCAATTCCACCACCCCAGGCCGCAGCAGCGGTTCCCCTCCCGTCAAGCGAAATTTCGTAAATCCCACGGGTATGAAAACTTCGCGCAGCAGAGTTAGCAATTCCGAGTGAGTTAACAACTGCTGCTGCAAAACATAGTCCAAGTCGCTACCTTCTGGCATACAGTAGAGACAGCGGAAATTGCAGCGGTCTATCAAGCTAATCCGAAGGTAGTCTACGGGATTCATGTCAATACTTTGTAATATTATTTAATTATAAATGGCGATCGCATTTTCTGCAATTCTCGGCGGCGCGAGCCAATTTAAAATCTAAAATCTAAAATATAATCGATCTCACCCAAAGATGGATACAAGCCCTCAGCTCGCTGCTGTAGAGTAAATCTAAAATCTAAAATCTAAAATCTAAAATTGGTAGGTTTATGTTCTTTGAATTTGAAGCTGATTTTGTGGAAGCTCTGCGCTGTATTCCGATGCAGGTACGTCTCAAGTTAGATACTTGCGGCATTAAATTAAAGTTGGAGGATTGGAATCATTTTAACCAAGCAGAACGTCAAATTCTGGTAGAGAGTCCTTGCTTGACAAGTGCAGAAATTATCGATTACCG
>CASBQF010000276.1 GCA_949127775.1 Oscillatoriales cyanobacterium PMM_0080 | reverse complement strand
CTGGGTGATGCACGGGTTTTTAACTATTTTACCTGTTTATCTTGCACTTTATTCTCGATCACGCCATCGAAACCTAGGCGACGCAATATGTGCTCGATTATTCAGCAAGCCCTAATTAAAGATTAAGAATTTTTCAAACATTATACAACCTACTACGCTCAACCCTACAACCGACAACTTACACAGAAACAAAGAGTTGCGATCGCCCGGGCTTTGGTCAGTCAACCGCAAATTGTGTTAGCTGACGAACCAACAGCGGCCCTAGACAGTAAATCGGGTCGCGAAGTGGTCAATTTGATGCAGAAACTTGCCAAAGAGCAGGGTTGTACTATTCTGTTAGTCACCCACGACAATCGAATTTTGGATATTGCCGATCGCATCATTAATCTGGAAGATGGAAAGTTAGCTTAAATAGTTATTAGTTACTTGTTAGTTGTTATTTTTTGCTTCTAATAACAATTAACCAATAACTAATAACCAATAACTAATTGCTAACAACCAATCCTTGGCGATAAATTCCCAAATTCTTCTGATACATTGCTTCGAGTTTTGGCATCGAGGATTCCACAGAACCACCAAAACGCCGAAAAGATGGCCAAATATAAGCGAGTTTCCTGACTGCTGGCTCCAATTGACCTGCTTCTATATCTCCCAAAGCACCTCGTTCTCGGATTAATTCTATGGCCATCAAATCTTGATTTTGGGGGCTGAAATCTTTGACGCCAAATTTTTTGGCGAATCTGTCCCAAGTTGTGCTGAGAAACTGATATCGCCCCGCAGCGTCGGAACAGAGTTTTTTGCCGTAGCGACGGCCGCATCTCATTTGCCTAGGATGGTCGCTGAAACTGGCAAATTTGGTGCCGGTGTACTGGGTTTGGTAGCCATCGGATGCGGCAGTGCCTTCGGCGGCGGCGATCGTATCGAGAAATGCTTTGACCCGATCGCGCTCGATGTTATCCTCTCTCAGGTCTGGTGAGTCGATCGCTGGAACTTTTGGCAACGGTTCTTTCGGCAACGAGATTTCTGCCGAGATAGTTTGTCCCCATAGTTTCGGGGTCATTCTACCCAAAAAAAAGCACAAAAAGATGCACAAAGTCCACCCCAGTCTTAAACGGAGGCGTTTAGAGGGCTTCCTACGCTCCCGCACCGGCCACTCTTGCAGGGGGATAGCCGCGGGCAAGATTCTCGTTTGCTGACCGAAGGCGAACAGCGATTTCAGTGCTAGCAAGGTTTGCTTGTAGAAACGGGGTGCAAGTTTGCGAGCCCTCATCGCTGCGGCGAAAGTCTGAACGTCTGCCAAAGTAACTTGTGCTAACGGTTTTTCGACAAAGGTTCGGAAATGGTTGGCAGCCTGCCAGCTAAAGCGCTTGCTGGGGGTAGATTTGCGGTTTACCCACAGGCGAATTAGCTCCTGGTCGGACATAGGGAGCAGACGGCTTCCCAGATGTTCTGATGCGTGCAAGATTACCTCCTGGTATCACTTCTAGTTGAAGCTGCCTAGTTAGAACGGATGAGAGGGACAGGGATCAAGGAAAACTGGCTTCAACCATACTAAGTGATACTACTAAGCGCTCACGGGGTCAAGTTCATTCGCCGCTTTTTTGAGCAGTTGAGTGTAAAGTTGGCCCAGTTGCGAGGCTGCGCCGTCCCAACTAAAATAGGTTTCGACGCGCGATCGACCTGCTTGTCCGAGTTGCTGGCGCCATACTGAATCAACTAACAGCCGATCGATCGCACCGGCAAACAGTGCTTCATTTTTCGGAGGCGCGAGCAAACCGGTTTCTTGCGGCACTACGGTATATTTCAGCCCTCCCACGTCGGAGGCGACTACGGGCGTGCGGCAGGCCATCGCTTCAATGGCGACTAAACCGAAGGGTTCGTAGTGGCTGGGAATGACGCAGACATCGGCGGCGGCGTAGTAAGCGGGGAGAATGTCTCGGCTCAAGCTGCCGGGAAAGCTGGTAATGTCGCTTAAGCCTAATTCTTGAACTATGTTGCCAATTCGATCGCGCTCTTTGCCGTCACTTTCCCCCGGGCGCCACCCGCCACCGATGATTAGTTTTAAATCGGCTTTCCGCAGCGCCGACAGACTGACGGCGCGGACTAAGGTTTCGATGCCCTTGCGGGGGTCAAAACGACCGACGTACAGCACGACTTTGGTTTCGGAGGCTATTCCCAACTGGCGGCGGGCGGTCGATCGGGCGATCGATCCGAACCGCTCAATTTCCGTACCGCAGGGAATGATGTCAATCTTGCCTTTTGAGGAAACAAGAGACCTCATGTGTTCTTTTTCTTGGGGACTGGTAGCCACCACGCGATCGGCTGTTTCCAAAAGTGTTTTTTCAACTCGCAGCCTGGTTTTGGCAATCATCGGAATTGTCAAAACCGACTTGTATTTAACTGCTGCCAAAGAATGATAAGTGTGGACTTGCCGCAGGGGTTGGGATTTTTTCAACTCCATTCCCACCCAAGAAGACAGCCAGTAATTTGTGTGAACCAAGGGATATTGAAAGCCTGACTCTAACTGAAACTTCTGAAATTCTTGAACAAAGATTGGCAAATATCCGTAAAGTTCGTCGCGAGGAATAAATACTTGCGGCCCTGCGACGAGCCGAATTGTCCGGCAATTACGAATGTGCTGTACAATTCTTGCTTGTTCCGGGTCTGATGAGCGGGTGAACATATCAACTTGCCACCCCTGTTTCGCCAGAGCTTCCCCGACTTGACGCACGTAAACATTTTGCCCGCCCGCTTCTTCTTTGCCAATTTCCACAGCCGGATCGCCGTGTACAGATATCAGGGCAATGCGTTTTTTAGTTAATGAAATCATGATTGTTTACCAAAATTAAAAAAAAATTGCAGCAGATTGAAAGTGCGATTTTCGGTACTACGCGGCGAATCGAAAGTTAAGGCTAATGTTAATTAAAGTCAAATCCGGTGCTCAATAAATCATCCTTCCGGGATAAATTGCCCGAAAAAAATTGACAAAGAAACTCCTTCTGCTGACAGATACGCACAGCAGATATAAATCTAGATATAAATGGAAATGAACAAGGGTGAAGCGAATTTCCCGGATTCGGGCCGATGTCAAACTCGCATCTGCCAGCAATCAGCCCAGGCCTGTCTAGATTTTACAATCAAGTTTGATGAAATTTTGGTTTGATCGTTCCGAATGCAAGTCCTTAGATTTTTAGAGGAATTGCATTCGGAACGATCAAACTCTTTCTGGATGCATCCCAATTTTGGAGGGTGAAGCATTCCGGCAGATAATTTATTAGTTATGGGCCAATACGGTTTACTTAAGGCTTTTTGACGAATTTCTTAAGTCAACCATATTGCGGTAGGGGCGGGTTCAGATCAGAATTTATGAAATAATCGACTGTATCAAGGCAAAACCCGCCCTCT
>CASBQF010000275.1 GCA_949127775.1 Oscillatoriales cyanobacterium PMM_0080 | reverse complement strand
CTCAAAGCGTGAACGTGATCGCGGTAGGTGCTGCTGACATAATCCGTACTATCGCGGCGCATCGATCGAATTATCCCCGTAGACACGGCCTCTTGACCGTTGTACAAGTGGACAAAACCAAACATTTTGCCCCGGTAGTACATCTCAGCGCACTTATCCTCAAAGAATCGCCCCAAAACCATATCCTCGTAGAGCATCAAGCCCTCATCCCGAGAAATGTTTACGCTTTGTGCGTCAAAAACTGGTAAAGTCCGTTCCATAAAAAATTAATACCCGATCGGCGAACTAGACAGGTTAAATCGAACCATACTCAAATCACTTTAAACCGAGATTGGGTACAACCGCAGCAGAAAATGGTCGCCCATTTTTGCAGCAGTCGATCGCAAATTGTTAAAATCACAGAAGCTGGGAGCCAAATGGCGGGCCTTGTGCAGAACCGGCTCCGATCGATCCCTCCTCAAGTTATAACTAATGCTTTTGTTACAAACCAACCTTAGCTAAGATAGGCTAATTCAGTTGCTAGCGCTTTTGGGGAAGTGGACAGTGCTCATTCCACTAGACTATTACCGGATTTTGGGTCTACCGATTCAAGCTACTGCCGAACAGTTGCAGCAGGCTCATCGCGATCGAACTTTACAACTTCCGCGTCGGGAGTATTCCGAAGTTGCGATCGTCGCCCGCAAACAACTGCTCGATGAAGCCTGCGCCGTTCTGTCAGACTCAGACGGGCGCAAAGCTTATGATGCCAGTTTTTTAGCAAAAACTTACGATCGAGAGTCGGAAGCAGCAATTGCTGCCAAGCAGAGGTTGAAAAGCTCAGCTCAGTCAGCTACAGTTTTGCAAGACGACGCAGGAGAAACCCCTCCCGCAGAGTCCAAAGCTTTAGACGCTGCTCCTGACCCCCACACTCCAAGTATTGAAATCGATGACAACCAATTCGTAGGGGCCCTGCTCGTACTACAAGAACTGGGGGAATACGAACTCGTACAGAAACTGGGTCGCCCGTATCTCAATAATGGCAGCATCGCGATCGTCGAAGGTCGTTTCGGCGATCCTCAGCTTGTGCGGCCAGATATAGTTTTAACAGTTAGCCTTGCCTGTCTAGAACTCGGCCGCGAACAGTGGCAGCAAACTCAATACGAAAATGCAGCCAAATCATTAGAAGCAGGGCAAGAACTGCTGCTGCGCGAAAGCCTATTTTCCAGCGTGAGGGGTGAAATGCAAAGCGACATATACAAACTACGTCCGTACAACATTTTAGAGTTACTATCCCTCCCCGAAGAAAAAGTAGCAGAGCGACGCGAGGGACTGCAAATCCTGCGAGAAATGCTCCAAGAACGGGGAGGAATAGACGGATCGGGAGACGATCAATCGGGCTTAGGAATAGAAGACTTTCTCCGCTTCGTCCAGCAACTGCGCAAACACCTAACCAGCAGCGAGCAACAGACCCTATTTGAGACCGAAGCCGGCCGGCCCTCAGCAGTGGCCACTTACCTCTCGGTCTACACCCTGTTAGCCCAAGGATTTGCTACCAGAGGGCCATCAATGATCCGCCGCGCCAAGCTGATGCTGATGCAGCTCGGTCGCCGCCAAGATGTTCACCTCGAAAAAGCCGTGTGTTCTCTCCTGCTGGGTCAAACAGAAGAAGCCAGCAGAGCCCTAGAACTCAGTTCGGAAAAAGAACCCCTCGCCTTCATTCGCGAACATTCCCAAGATTCTCCCGACTTGTTGCCGGGATTGTGCTTGTACGCTGAACACTGGCTGCAAGAAGAAGTGTTTCCGCACTTCCGCGACTTGGCTTCCCAGTCAGTTTCTCTGAAAGATTACTTTGCTGACCCGAAAGTACAAGCTTACTTAGAAGCTTTGCCACTTGATGGAGACAATGCCAACGAATGGGTTGTTGTGCAGCCCCGATCGGGCAAACCCCAAGGACGGCTGCAACCAACGGGCGATCGTCCGCCCACTCCCCCACAGCCCCCCGCAGCCAAGCAGGGAGCTAGTAACGTCACCTTCAGCCCCGTACCGACTGATGGCTCCACGGCAGCTTCTGGCCCGAAATACCAGGCAACGGCGGCAGGATTAGGCGCGGCTACTTACAATCCGACAGCAACTGCGGGACGCGAATCTCCTACTGCCAAACAGCGGAGGAACCCAAGTTCAAGCCGACGCAGCTCAGGAAAAGGTGATTTGACCGATCGGGCGCGCACCATCGCCACCCAAATTTCGGCAAAAGTCAAGTCCATGCCTCGAAACAGGCTAGCTCTGTTTATCGTCGCAGGTGTCTTGAGCCTCTTAATCCTGTGGTGGATATTGAGTCTGTTCGCCAGCGCTCTACAATCTCTATCGGGCCCATCTCTCAAAGGAGAGCAAGCCTCCGTGAACCTGGAAGCAGCACCCCTAGAAATCCCCGCTTTAGAAGCCGCAGCCCCAGAGCCTAGCGCCCCCGCCCCAGTATCGGGAGCAATCACCGACGAAGCAGCGGGACAAATAGTACAAAGCTGGCTGTCGGCGAAAGCAGCGGCCTTGGGCCCCAACCATACTGTCGAAGAATTAAAGCAAGTTCTCACAGAACCAGCTTTGTCTCGCTGGCAATTGATGGCAGAGGCTCAGAAGCGAAATAACGCCCACCAGCGTTACGTACACAAGCTGCAAGTTAAAGGAGTTAAAACGAATCCGACTAATCCCGATCGCGCCGAAGTAGAAGCCCAAGTCAGCGAAAAGGCCGAAGTGTTCGATCGCGAACAGTTAGTTACTTCCCGCAACGAAAACCTCCGCATTCGCTACGACTTGATCCGCCAAGATGGACAATGGCGGATTATGGATTGGCAAGTGATGAAGTAGGGAATTGGGCATTGGGAATTGGGCATCGGGAATGGGGAATTGGGCATGGGGCATGGGGAATTGGGCATTGGGCATTGGGCATTGGGATCGCCCAGCAAGTTCGGACGTGGCAATGCCGTTTCCCTACTCCCAAATAATCGATTTGGCTCGCGCTAGGAGGAGACGGCAATGCCGTTTCCCTACCGCCCGATAAATTGTAGGGACACGGCAGTGCCGTGTCCTTAATTGTGGTAATATTAATTCCGATGCCGCCGGATTTGATATCACCAACAACAAATAACAAATAAGTTCTTCCTTCTTCCTTCTTCCTGACATCCGTTACATCCGTTACATCCGTTACATAATCCGCTGCCGAACTTTCCTCTATCCGTTATATCCGTTAAATAATCCGTTACCGAACTTGATTCGGCTATGATTTTAAATTCTTAGATCGGAGTTTTGAATTGCAAATTATTGTTGAAGGCTGGCGTTTTATTTATCATTCCTATTGCGTAGCCAATCAATTTCAACTGCTAGAAATGCTGACTCGCCCGCGAGGACAAATAGAGCTTTTTCATCGGGATATGCCCTACGTAGACGCAGCTTGGGAAACGAAAGTTAGTTTGTTCGATCGCCCAAATGAAGCATTACTGGGCAGCATTCCCAGCCCTGGGGTAAATCAGTCAGCCGACGTTACCCTGCGAATGCACTGCCCGTGGGACTTCTCGGCATCCAGCAGCGCCCAAACCTGGGTATTTGCAGCCACAGAATGGGGAGTTATTACTCGTAGTGTATTAGATGCGATCGGCGTGAGGTCGATCGTCCAAACCCCCGTTAACTCTGAAGTAAAAATTATCACACCATCGGCGTGGTCAAAAGCCGGCTTAATTCGCAGCGGTGTTGAGGGCGATCGCATAGCCGTGGTACCTTTGGGAGTCGATCCTCAGATTTATTATCCTGCTACGGGCGATCGGCGTCAATCGCTCAGAGACAGCTTCGGGTGGTCAAACTATTTTATATTTTTAAACATTGGCGGACAAACCGATCGCAAAGGCATTCGTCCTTTATTAAAAGCCTTCGCGGCGGTAGTTGACAAATATCCCCATGCGAGATTAGTTTTAAAAGGTTCAGAACTGCTTTATCCGTCGAAAAACGAGATTGCTGAAGCCTGCCGAGTTGTGTTGAATGATGCGGAAAGAGCGAGGGTTTTACCGAGATTAATTTATACTGGCAGTCAGCTATCTTTTGCGGAAATCGCCGAACTTTACCAAGCAGCGGATGTTTATGTTTCTCCGTATTTGGCGGAAGGTTTTAATCTGCCGGTGTTGGAGGCTGTGGCTTGCGGTTTGCCCGTAATTTGCACCGCGGGTGGCCCAACTGATGATTTTACGCGATCGGACTTTGCACGGAGGATCGAGAGTAAATTTACGGCTGTGGCGATCGAGGGTGAAACCTTATTTATGTTAGCTCCTGAGTGGGAACATTTGACTGATTTGATGCAAAGTGCGATCGATCAGCCTGAAATAGCTGCAAATGCTAGGGTTGCGGGCCCGGCTTTTGTGGCAGAGCATTTTTCTTGGAGGCGTGGAGTCGATCGATTATTGAAGGTTATTGGAGGGAATAAAAGGAGTGAGGAGAAATCTATTTTTGAGCCAATAATTCTGTAGTTTGGGCGTTTCAAGCCCTAGATTGGGGTTTAGTTCGATTGCGGCTTGCTGCTGAGAATCACCGATCAAGTAATACCAAGCGTGAAAAATTAATGCAACAATATTTGTAGGGTGTGTCGCCATCGATAGTATCCGAAAAAAACGAAAAATTTAGCGAGCGACGCACCAGCCACAATATTTGAGTAAACAAACTCAACTAAGAGTAATGTAGCAAGGATTTTTTAAATTGGTATAACCAAACTTGAACGCCAGACAAAATATCTCCCACTCACTGTGATTGCAGCTTTACTCTTGGGCTGCGCTGCGGGGAAATTCCTACGCTGTGATTTAGCAGCATTAGCTGTGGCTTGGGGGGCGTGGAGATGCGGGCGGGCGGTGCCTTCGCCCCGCTTCGCTACCAAGGTCAATCAAACGAATAGCGCTATTATAATGTAATACGCAGAATCAGGAAAATTTAGATGTCTTACAGTGATTTTACTTTAGAAAAAGTGCAAAAAGCTTTTGATTTGACTATTTCAGAAGACGTAGACCTTTTTGCCAACATTCCTGAGTTGGAGCCTAGTCCATTACTCACAGAATTTTTACAAGACAATGCACAATTAGCTTTAAAAATCAATACTGAGAAAGCGCGATCGGAAATGATTATTGCACCGATTTTGCTGGATTTGAGAAAACAGGTTGGTTCAAAAATCAGTTTATTTTCGGGAGTTGATTTTAATGTAGACATTGAACGAGGGTTAAACGGAACCTGCGACTATATCATCAGTAAATCTCCCGAACAATTATTTCTAAAATCTCCTGTGATTGTTCTGGTGGAGGCTAAAAAAGAAAATATTGGGGCGGGAATTGGTCAATGCGCCTCAGAAATGTTAGCCGCTCAAGTTTTTAACGATCGGGAGGAAAATCAAATTCCAGTTATTTTAGGAGTAGTTACTTCCGGGAATATTTGGAAGTTCTTGGAACTATCTGAAAAACACCTCAGAGTTGATGCGATAGAGTATTACCTAAAAGATATCAATAAAGTTTTAGGTATTTTTGCAAACCAAATACAATAGCATAATCTTGAACAAGTGATTCATATTTCAATCCCTAATAGGGGTTTAGTTTGATTGCGGCGTTGGGCAATATCTCAAGAATGCTCTCTCTTCAAAGTTTCAATCCCTAATAGGGTTTTAGTTCGATTGCGGCAATATTTGGTTAGGGTGCAACGGTTGAAAATCAGAAGTTTCAATCCCTAATAGGGTTTTAGTTCGATTGCGGCCGTAATGAACCAAGCAAACCCGCTATCTATGAGTTTCAATCCCTAATAGGGTTTTAGTTCGATTGCGGCTTGACTCGGACACACCTAAAATTGCCGCTATATGTTTCAATCCCTAATAGGGTTTTAGTTCGATTGCGGCATACAAAAATTGCCCAAGGCTGGCAATTAAGTCGCGAGTTTCAATCCCTAATAGGGTTTTAGTTCGATTGCGGCTAACATCCTCAAAGCCTTGGTCTTGTTGCATTTTTGCGTTTCAATCCCTAATAGGGTTTTAGTTCGATTGCGGCTAGCAATCGTAGTCAAAAATCCGAAAACTATCAGAGGAAAAGTTTCAATCCCTAATAGGGTTTTAGTTCGATTGCGGCTTTTTGCCCGTAGCTGAGCGCTTTGAGACTGCTCAAGCGTTTCAATCCCTAATAGGGTTTTAGTTCGATTGCGGCTTCGTTTCACCCAAATCGCCTCAGAAATCGAAAGCACAGTTTCAATCCCTAATAGGGTTTTAGTTCGATTGCGGCCAAAGATGTTGTCCGCCCGGAACAAGCCAGTTGGTGTTTCAATCCCTAATAGGGTTTTAGTTCGATTGCGGCGGATGGGGCTTTAGAGGCTATTGTTCGACAAAATGGTTTCAATCCCTAATAGGGTTTTAGTTCGATTGCGGCAACCAGATTTGTCCCCAAAGAGTATCTGAGGTTTGTTTCAATCCCTAATAGGGTTTTAGTTCGATTGCGGCGTCTAGTTCCGGGCCGCTGCGCTCGACTTTCCCACGTTTCAATCCCTAATAGGGTTTTAGTTCGATTGCGGCCTCGGAATGTAATGAGGGCAATTTTTGTGCGAAAGTTTCAATCCCTAATAGGGTTTTAGTTCGATTGCGGCTTTGCGTAAAGTGATATACCCTTCTAAATACCCGCTTGGGTTTCAATCCCTAATAGGGTTTTAGTTCGATTGCGGCTTTTTCTACTACTTCTATCCAATCCACATCGCAGGTTTCAATCCCTAATAGGGTTTTAGTTCGATTGCGGCACAAAGTAAGTGGCACGCATTCGGCGGCGATCGGTTTCAATCCCTAATAGGGTTTTAGTTCGATTGCGGCGACACGGCACAGCCATTGAATTGCCTAAAGCTTTGTGTTTCAATCCCTAATAGGGTTTTAGTTCGATTGCGGCAAACACTTTAGACTCCCCAGATTGAAAGCGATCGTTTCAATCCCTAATAGGGTTTTAGTTCGATTGCGGCTGGATACTCTGTCGTACCAGCGCAGTCCGACAAAGTGTCAATCCCTAATAGGGTTTTAGTTCGATTGCGGCACTCAGCCGTTGCATTTTAAAATGGACACCCAAGTTTCAATCCCTAATAGGGTTTTAGTTCGATTGCGGCTTCCGCTAAAAAAGCGGGCGGAAATAGTGGCGTAGTCGTTTCAATCCCTAATAGGGTTTTAGTTCGATTGCGGCCCTGAGCTTTTTTGATAGCTGTTATCTGAGTTTGTTTCAATCCCTAATAGGGTTTTAGTTCGATTGCGGCTATATGTTTTGTACAGCTATTGTCGCTTGTAAGTTTCAATCCCTAATAGGGTTTTAGTTCGATTGCGGCTGGCTACCGTTTCAAACATTAACTGTTGAGCCTTTGTTTCAATCCCTAATAGGGTTTTAGTTCGATTGCGGCTCTAAAATACTTACAGCCTACTGGCCATTTGTTGGGTTTCAATCCCTAATAGGGTTTTAGTTCGATTGCGGCCAAGTTTTATTTAATGTGCTTATTCACGGAAAAATGAGTTTCAATCCCTAATAGGGTTTTAGTTCGATTGCGGCCTTTATTACCAGCTTTAATCGCTATTTAGCGAGAGAAGTTTCAATCCCTAATAGGGTTTTAGTTCGATTGCGGCGAATTATCGCCACATTCCCCAGTACGGCTCCCAGGTTTCAATCCCTAATAGGGTTTTAGTTCGATTGCGGCAAGGGTCGCAAATTCCTCTTTTACTAATAGATGAATTGTTTCAATCCCTAATAGGGTTTTAGTTCGATTGCGGCTTGTCAATCATTGTCATCAAACAAAAACTAAAGATGTTTCAATCCCTAATAGGGTTTTAGTTCGATTGCGGCATTCTTGGGAAGATTGGGGATTCAACAATTGCAAGTTTCAATCCCTAATAGGGTTTTAGTTCGATTGCGGCATGAAATGGATTATGCTTTCTTGAAAACCGTGCTAGGTTTCAATCCCTAATAGGGTTTTAGTTCGATTGCGGCTTTTTGTGTTACAATAGAGTAACAAGCACGATCACAAGTTTCAATCCCTAATAGGGTTTTAGTTCGATTGCGGCTTGTTGTTTCGTTTGCAGCGGACGACATATCTCTTGGTTTCAATCCCTAATAGGGTTTTAGTTCGATTGCGGCAGAACGTCTCCCCAATTGCCCACCTGGGATCCCAGTTTCAATCCCTAATAGGGTTTTAGTTCGATTGCGGCGAAGAAAAACTGCCGTCTGCAACCAAGAAATTAGTTTCAATCCCTAATAGGGTTTTAGTTCGATTGCGGCGGGGTATTAAGCGTTAATAGTGAGCAAATGTAGCTAGTTTCAATCCCTAATAGGGTTTTAGTTCGATTGCGGCTGTTAGGAATTCGATAAACTTTTAACGAACTCCTGTTTCAATCCCTAATAGGGTTTTAGTTCGATTGCGGCTCGATGTCGCCGAAAAGGGTTCACGCGGGAAGAGGCAGTTTCAATCCCTAATAGGGTTTTAGTTCGATTGCGGCCTTGGGCGGGCTGCGAGGTTGTCGGCGGCGGGATGAACTACGGGTTTCAATCCCTAATAGGGTTTTAGTTCGATTGCGGCTGTAAGAAGGGTGTTTTGTGGGTCAACGCTGAATAAGTTTCAATCCCTAATAGGGTTTTAGTTCGATTGCGGCGATGCTTGGCAGGCTTGGATTGTTGCCAATTCTCAGTGTTTCAATCCCTAATAGGGTTTTAGTTCGATTGCGGCAACGCAGCCCGCATATCTGCCGACGGAAAAGGGAAGTTTCAATCCCTAATAGGGTTTTAGTTCGATTGCGGCGGGTTTTCTGAAAAATCTTTTGGATTTCGTATCGACGGGTTTCAATCCCTAATAG
>CASBQF010000274.1 GCA_949127775.1 Oscillatoriales cyanobacterium PMM_0080 | reverse complement strand
TCCGGTATTAACTAATATTCAAATTAGTTGGGAAGGAATTGGGGAAAAACCGGAGATTTATCCGATCGCGCCCCCAGACTTATTTGCCAGTCAGCCACTGGTTTTGTTTGGCAAAAAGAGCGATCGAACTAACGGCCAACTACGCATTCGTGGCACTCTGGCGGGCGGCAAAGCTTACGAGCAAGTTTTATCTGTGAATTTTGCTCAATCCGGCGGGCGGCAGCGGGAGTCAACGTCAGTCGCAGCATCCGCTACGGATGTTGGCAATCCGGCGGTAGCTCAGCTTTGGGGTCGATCGCGCATTCAAGATTTAATGAATCAAATGTTTGGTGGCGAAACCAAATCTCTGGTGGAATCTGTGACTAATACTGCTTTGACTTATCGCTTGCTGTCAGAATACACCGCTTTTGTGGCTGTGAGCTCCGAAGTGCGAGTCGAACCAGATGGAACTCGTCGGCGCGTGGAAGTGCCTGTGGAAGTGCCACAGGGAGTGAGATATGAAGGTATTTTTGAACCGGAGAGAGTCGAATCAACCAGGGGGGGAACTCGCAACTTTAGCGGTGTCAATAGCCCGCTACCAGTGAGTCCAGCTCCTACGACAAGGGTGCGAATACCACCATCGCGCCAGGAGATTGCTGCTCGCTTGCAAGTAGTCAGCGCTCCCGGATTGGATGCAGGGGCGATCGCATCTCTGAATCAATACCTGCGATCTGTTAATCTGCCGGCGGCGGTTAGTGGCGAGACGGTGTGGGAGTTATCCATACAAGACGGCCGAGTTGTCAAAGTGGCGATAGACTCTCAAACCTCGACGCTGCAAGCAACAGCAACCGTTGAGAGTATCAAAGCAGCCTTGAACTCTTGGCAACCTCCCGCAGGATTCAAGGGGACGCTGCGCCTGAAATTGCGGATTAATGTCGATCGTTAAGAAATGACTATCTATGTCACGAAACATTAACTTTTAAGTCAAAAGTACCGAAAGGGCGATCGGCACCGCGAGAACAATATAAAATCTTTATTAAGAGATAGCGTTTAGACAGAAAGTGATGTTACTAGGAGTTAGACAGTTCGATGCAAACGCTAACACAGTCTAATTTCTGACACAGTTCCTTTTCTGAAGCAACCTTAATCATAAAGATTTCTCGATCGAACTCCCCAATCTGAGAAGGTATCACGCCCTATGGAAGTTAGCGAACTACTCAACAATTACGAAAAAGGACAAAGAGACTTTGCTGGAGCCGATTTGCGCGGGGCAAACCTCAGCGGAGCAATCTTAATCGGAGTCAACCTTTCGCGAGCTAATCTTTCCGGCGCGAACCTCAGCAGAGCGTTTCTCACCAAAGCAACACTCAAAGGCGCACAGATGCAAAGAACAAATCTCAGTTTTGCCAAAATGGGCGAAGCCAAACTCTCAGGCGCAGATTTGACAAAAGCTAATTTGAGCGGAGCTTTTTTGGTAAAAGCAAAAATGCCCAGGGTAAAGCTAAGCGGCGCAACTTTAACCGGCGCCAACTTGCGGAGTGCTGTGTTGTGGAATGCCAATTTGTGCAGCGCTGACTTGCAATTAACTAACTTCCTGGGCGCGAATCTGACGGGAGCTAATTTTAAATGGGCAAACCTTTACGGTGCAAAGCTCAACAGTGCCAAACTTTTTGGAGCTCAATTAACCGGAGTCAGTTTGCGACGAGCGCAGTTGACAGGGGTGAATCTCTGCGGTGCAGATTTGAGTGGCGTCAACGTCAGCGAAGCTAAACTGATGGGAGCTAATTTGGAAGGCTCGAATTTGGCGGGGGCGAATTTCAGTGCGGCTCAGTTGCGTGGCGTCAAGTTGGCGGGAGCAAACTTAACTGGGGCTAAGTTGAGGGGAAGTTGTTTGATAGGAGCAAATCTGAATTGGGCAAAGCTGTGTCAAGCAGATTTGATGGCAGCAGATTTGAGTGAGGCGACGTTAATAGGAGCTAATTTAGATAATGCTTTGTTGACTGGAGCTATTTTGCCGGAATCGACTAGGCGCTACTTTTCTTTAGCTGGGGTGTGCAAAGTCAATTCTTGGGAGGTTGCGGAAATTAATTGTTAACTGTTAACTGTTAACTGTTGACTGATAACTGATAATTAATAACTATGACTGTTAATTTTGGAGTGGTGCTGGTAACTGCTGCATCGGAGGCGGAGGCAGAAAATCTCGCTAAATCTCTAGTTGAACATAAGCTGGCTGCTTGTGTGAGTTTGTCGCCAATTCGCTCTATTTATACTTGGCAAGGTGAGATTCATTCCGACTCGGAGTGGCAGTTGGTGATTAAAACTGATTTGGCTAAATTTGAGGCTTTAAAAACAAAAGTTCAGGAACTCCATTCCTATGAAGTTCCTGAAATTATTGCGATTCCGATTGTCGCTAGCAGCGAGGCTTATCTGAATTGGATTGGACAATCTTTAGGTTCGTAGTCAGGACGAAGAGTCCTAATTTATATCAATTCCGGTTGCAGGGCAAATTAATATAACCCGAAATCAGGACACGGCACTGCCGTTTCCCTACTCCCGATCATTTGTAGGGAAACGGCACTGCCGTGTCCTCTATATTATTCCGGCGCAGCCAGAATTGATATTATCTAATCCAATGAAGAGGGACTGATCCAGGTTGCAGGGCGAATTAATATAACCCGAAATCAGGACACGGCAGTGCCGTTTCCCTACTCCCGATCATTTGTAGGGAAACGGCACTGCCGTGTCCTCTATATTATTCCGGCGCAGCCAGAATTGATATTATCCAATGAAGAAGGACTGAAGTCCTCACTACAAACCTATAGATTTTGGCTGCTAGGGCCGATGACGCCGACTTTGTGCCGAAAACTTAGTTCGCCGCCAAACCAGCCCGTAACGCCCAGCAAAGTTGCAACGACGATCGACAATCCTAAGCCTGTAAAGACGATCGCATCAGCGGGATTTCCTTGGCGCAACAGCAGGTTAATCAGCGAAAGTACCAGAGCCGCGACATTGCCGCCCATGTGCAACCAACCGGCACTGCGATCGCGCACTCTTTTAATTCTCGTAAAATCTAAAAAGCCCGTGATTCCCGCCAAAATCCCCGCAGCAAAACCGCTACCAATCAGCCAAACCGAAGCTCTCGCCCAAAATGGATCGCTTGTCAGCCAATAACCGATATCCGTGCCTGCGGCTGCGACTAAAAAGGCGATCGGAAAGGTGACGAGCACGGGGTGAAGCGGATGGCCTGCAACTGAAACTGTACTCGTAATGCCGGCGTCGCGATACTCTCTGTCATCACTTTCGAGAATCGGCGGAACATTGGGAAAGGGCGTAGTATTTCTTTGATTTGTTTCCATGATTTCTAACGATAAATTTTGGACAAAACCCGTTTTTATTGGATTGAAGCTAATCCCAAATGCGATCGCCATTTTCGTCAACCCGGGCCTGCCGAATCATGTCGGAAATTGCCTCGGCGTCTTTGACATGGTGCAGAGCTTTCTTTTCCCCATCCGGTTCTTCTACGATGAAATAAGTGGGAACTGTCACCACATCTCCCATGATGTCTGGCACATGGTCAACTGCTAATTGCTGAGCTTTTTCTTCGATGCTTTGCGGTTCATCGGAAATGCGATCGCCCGGATTGACAGTGCGTTGCATATCTTTGCCTGGTTTGTCGATACTCATAAAAACCTCTCTGGTGTTGCTAATTTTCTGTTGACTCTAATTGCTACTATTGAACGAAAAATGTGCCTACGGTAACATCTCCCAAGGGGTGTAAGTTTCAGTTATGCCGATCGCACATCGCCTCTTTCTGTAGGTATAGTAGGGACACGGCAATGCTGTGTCCTACTCCCCGCGCCGGACACAGCATTACCGTGTCCCTACTTTTCATAATTGATCTAAAATCAAAGCATCATTTCTTTCTTCCCTTATAATTCCCATGAAAAGTTACGATTGGATTGTTGTCGGTGGCGGGATTACGGGTGCGGCAGTGAGTTACGAACTCGCAAAAAAAGGTTTGTCTGTGCTGCTTTTGGAGCGAGATGCTATTATGCAAAATGGTACTCGCTTTAGTTACGGCGGCTTGGCTTATTGGTCTGGCACGACTGATTTAACTCGTCAATTGTGTGCAGAAGGTATCGAACGCCACCGCAATTTATCTGCCCAATTAGACGCTGATACTGAGTTTCGCGAGTTGGATCTGTTGCTGACAATTGATGCGGGCGACGATCCAGAAAAAGTAGCAGAAAATTATGCGCATTTTGCCATTCCGCCGCAGCTTTTGAGCGTTGCAGAAGCTGGCGAGTTGGAACCTTTGCTGAACAAAAGTGCGATCGCCGGAGCTCTAACTGTCCGTCACGGTCACATTTCCCCGACTGCCACAAATCAAGCTTATTGTCAAGGGTTGGCGCGGTTGGGAGGAACCATAGAAATTGCTGAAGTAATTGGTTTAATAACAGACAAAAATCGGATTTCTGGAGTCCAAACTGTAGGCAAAAGTTATGCTTGCGAAAATGTAGTTATTTGTGCTGGAGGTTGGAGTCGGAGTTTGCTCAAGGCGGCTGGTATTTCTGCGGGAGTTTATTTTAGTCGCGCCGAGATTTTGGAGACTGAACCTGTGGATTTGAAACTCAGGACTTTGGTGATGCCTGCGATATTAAAACGTTTTGAATTGGAAGCACAATCGAGTAAAATTGAGGTAGATTTTCTGTGGGATGAACCGGGTAAGGAGTTGTTACCGCCGATTTTAGATTCGGGTGCAATTCAATTTAATGATGGCAGTTTGCGGATCGGACAATTGTCTAGGACTTTGAGCGATTTGAATGCTAAAGTCGTGAAGCGAAGCTATCCCGTAGGGAATCGCCAAACCAGCGAAGCGGCAATTCGTGCCGGAATCGGCAAGGTTTTGCCAGATGCGGCAAATTTACCCGCAACTTGGCACGATTGTATTGTGGCATTTAGCGCTGATAAACTGCCCGTAGTGGGGGAAATTGGCTCTCGCCCGGGATTGCACGTTTTTTCGGGTTTGAGCAATCCTTTGGCGATTTTACCTGCTTTGGCGGAGCGATTTGCCAATTCGGCGGCAGGAGAAAAAGATTGGGCGATCGAGATTTTGTCTCCCAATCGATTTGTTTAAAATGACATTAATAGACCTCTTGCAAAAAAAATCTATGTTATAATAGAAAGTTTTTAATTTAATCCCCACGAAGCTCACTCATAATTATACAGCACTTCCGGCTGCTATGAGGTACGCAGACAGTATCGAAAGTTAAGACAGGAAAGGGATACGAGTAAAACTGTGCTTTATAATAGCCGGAAGTGCTGTAAATTGCTGATAACAAATTACAACGCAGACCATAACGGCGGCGACGATTCCGATAACGACTCGACAAGATTTTAAAAATTTTCAGACTCCGGTTAACGTGTTCAATGACAATTCTCTC
>CASBQF010000273.1 GCA_949127775.1 Oscillatoriales cyanobacterium PMM_0080 | reverse complement strand
GGGCAAGATGCCCACCCCACAGTAGAAATTTCTGGACAAGATGCCTTCACGCTTTACGATACCTACGGTTTCCCCTTAGAATTGACTCAAGAAATTGCGGAAGAACAGGGAATTACTGTTGATTTGGACGGCTTTGAAGTCGCGATGAAGGAACAGCAAACTCGCGCCAAAGAAGCTCATCAAACCATCGATTTGACTGTGCAAGGTTCCTTGGATAAATTGGCTGAGACTATTCAGAAAACTGAGTTTCTCGGTTATACTGAATTATCGAGTTTAGCTGAAATCAAAGTTATCTTAGTTGACGGCCAAGCTGTGGAATCAGCAGAGGCGGGAACCGAGGTACAAGTTGTTTTGAACAAAACGCCGTTTTATGCAGAATCCGGCGGACAAATTGGGGATAAAGGTTATTTGAAAAGCGGAGATAATGGTGATTGTTTGTTGGTGAGAGTTGATGATGTGAAGAAGGAGTCGGATTTCTTCGTGCATTTCGGCTTTGTGGAACGGGGAATGCTGAAAGTTGGCGACAGTATTACTGCAAAAATTGACAATAGCGGCCGCCGCCGAATTCAAGCCAACCACACAGCAACTCACTTATTACAGTCAGCTTTGCGAAAAATTGTCGATGATTCAATTTCCCAAGCTGGTTCCCTGGTATCGACAGACAGATTGCGGTTTGACTTCAATTCTCCGCGCGCTGTGACAGCAGAAGAGTTGGAGAAAATTGAGGATTTAATTAATAGTTGGATTGCTGAAGCCCACGCTGCGGAAGTTGCGGAAATGCCGATCGCCCAAGCGCGAGAAAAAGGCGCTACAGCGATGTTTGGCGAGAAGTACGGCGACGTGGTGCGGGTTATCGATTTTCCCGGCGTTTCGATGGAATTGTGCGGGGGGACTCACGTCAGCAATACGGCTGAAATCGGGCTGTTTAAGATTGTTTCGGAGGCTGGGGTGGCGGCTGGTACTCGCCGGATTGAGGCAGTTTCGGGCCAGGCTGTGTTGGATTATTTGAATGTGCGTGACAGGGTGGTGCGCGATTTGGGCGATCGATTTAAGGCGAAGCCGGAAGAGTTACCGAACCGGATTACTAATTTGCAGAATGAGTTGAAGGATACTCAGAAGCAGTTGGCGGCTGTGAAGTCGGAATTGGCGATCGCGAAATCTGACCAGTTGTTAAATGCGGCTGAGGCGATCGGCGAATTCAAAATCATTGTAGCTCAATTAGGAGATGTGGATGCAGAAGCGCTGAAAACTGCGGCGGAAAGGTTGCAGCAAAAGTTAGGAAATGCTGCGGTTGTTTTGGCTTCGGTTGCTGATGTGGATAAGGTGAGTTTGGTGGCTGCTTTTAGTCCTGAAGTTAATCGGAAGGGATTGCAAGCTGGCAAGTTTATTGGGGGAATTGCTCAACTTTGCGGCGGTAAAGGCGGCGGGCGGCCTAATTTGGCGCAGGCTGGGGGACGTGATGCTAGTAAGTTGCAGGAAGCGTTGGATTGTGCTCGCAATCTGTTAGTTGAAGGGTTGGGTTAATTAGGGTTTTGTGTGTAGGGACACGGCATTGCCGTGTCCTGCTTTGGTAACAAATGTAATGGCAATTTTGTATGGGCGCGGCGCGGTGTCCCGCGCCGGACACGGCATTGCCGTGTCCCTACAATCGGGGCTGTGTGCGACTTTATTACCAAAGGTAATATCAAACAAAACCTAATATTAATTATGTAGGGAAACGGTACTGCCGTCTCCGAATTCGCCACCAAACGAAAACACCAATCCCATACCCACACGGCGCCATGTCGAGCACTGGACACGGCATTGCCGTGTCCCTACAATCGTTGCCACGTGTACCTTTACCACCAAACCAAACATCACACCAATCGGGTAGGGAAACGGCACTGCCGTCTCCTGCATTTTCCGTGAATGCGAGGCAACTCAAACCAAACCCGGTAGGGAAACGGCACTGCCGTGTCCGAATTCGCCCCAGCCACCAACCCAGAAACCGGGTTTTTCTCCCAAATACTTGCAAATAACCCTAAATCTCGATAAAAACCCGGTTTCTTGAGCCCCAGAAACCCACCCAAAAATCCCTTGTTTTTCACGCACAAAAAATGTAAAATTCAACAAACATGGGTAGTCAAAAATGAACCAAGCACGCCGCCAAGCCTATCTCACCCTAATTGAATCTCTCCTCACCTGTCCCAGCGACGAACGAACCGCTATCCTGCAAGCCAATCTAGAATTATTAGACGATGAATTTGCCCAATATTCGCGAGAGTGGGCAACTGAAACCCTGCCCAACTTGGATGCAGACAAAGCTATAAGCATTACTATTAATATTGTAAACTTCAGTAACTTAATTCAACAGTTTCCTCTTGCCAGCAAAAGCAACAACATGGAAATTGCCATTGCGGGCTATGAGATAGGACTGGAAGTCTTTAACAGAGATAAATATCCCGAAAAATGGGCAACGACTCAAAATAATTTGGCAACTGCTTACTGTGACAGAATCCGGGGAGACAGTGGTGATAATTTAGAAAGGGCGATAAAATTTTATGAAGCAGCTTTACAAGTTTACACTCGCGAAGTTTTTCCAGAAAAATGGGCAATGATTCAAAATAATTTGGCTGGTGCTTACTATTCCAGAATCAAGGAAGACAGGGGTGATAATTTAGAAAGGGCGATAGCCTTTTATGAAGCTGGTTTAGAAGTTTACACCCGCGAAACTTTCCCCCAAAATTGGGCAATGACTCAAAATAATTTGGCAAATGCTTACTGTAACAGAATCCAGGGAGACAGGGGTGATAATTTAGAAAGGGCGATCGCTTTTTATGAAGCTGCTTTACAAGTTCGTACCCGCCAAGCTTTTCCCCAAGATTGGGCAATGACTCAAAATAATTTGGGAGAAGCTTACAGAAACAGAATTAAGGGAGACAGGGGTGATAATTTAGAAACGGCGATCGCATTTAATAAAGCAGCTTTACAAGTTTACACCCGCCAAGCTTTTCCCGAAAATTGGGCCGGGACTCAAAATAATTTGGCAAATGCTTACAGTGACCGAATCAAGGGAGACAGGGGTGATAATTTAGAAAGGGCGATCGCATTTTGTGAAGCTGCTTTACAAATTCGCACCCGCGCAGCTTTTCCCCAATATTGGGCAAACAGTCAAATTATTTTGGGAAATGCTTACTATTCCAGAATCAAGGGAGACAGGAGTGATAATGTAGAAAGGGCGATCGCATTTTATGAAGCTGCTTTACAAGTTCGCACCCGCGAAGCTTTTCCCAAAGATTGGGCAATGATTCAAAATAATTTGGCTGGTGCTTACTATTCCAGAATCAAGGAAGATAGGGGTGATAATTTAGAAAGGGCGATCGCATTTTATGAAGCTGCTTTACAAGTTCGCACCCGCGCAGCTTTTCCCCAATATTGGGCCGACACTCAAAATAATTTGGCAACTGCTTACAGAAACAGAATCCAAGGAGACAGGGGTGATAATTTAGAAACGGCAATCGCATTTTATGAAGCAGCTTTAGAATTCCACACTCCTACCACTTTACCCCTTGACTGTCTGATAACAGGCCAAAACTTAGGTGATTTAGGATTTGCCGAAAGTTTGTGGAAAACAGCCATCTTCGGCTACGAAAAAGCCATCGAAGCAGTCGAACAAACCCGCGAATGGATAACATCCCAAACTCGCAAACGACAAATAATAGAAGAAAACCTCAACATCTACGAAAAAATGATGCAATCCTGCATCAACTACCAACAATATCACAAAGCAGTCCAAACCGTAGAACGCAGCAAATCCCGCTACCTAGTCGAACTCTTCACCAACAGCGAAATCTATCCCAAAACAGCCACAGAATCCGAGAAACAACAACTCAGAAACTTACGCAGCCAAATCGCCGCCTCCCAACAATTCCTAGAAACATCAACACCAACTCCCACTCTTCCTCCCCCCCTTACCAAGGGGGGGCCGGGGGGGGTTCCAGAAGACTCCGACACACAACGCGCAACTCAAACCCCCAGCCTCAGCCCCGAATCATTTCAACAACAAAAAGACAAATTAGCAACAACATTGCAGCAATTAGAACAATTGCTGCAACAGATAAAAAAGCGAGAACCCGAATTCACCCTAACTCAAAAAGTCGAACCCATAAACATCGCCGAATTCCAGCAAACATTAGATCCAGAAACAGCAATTGTAGAATGGTACATCGGCAACCCCAAATTTAACAACCAAGACTGGGGAGGATCAGCCTTCATCATCACCCGCGACAACATAGACTTAGTACCAATAACCGCCACCGAATTAGCCGAATTAGAAACCTGGAAAAACGACTATCTTAACGAATACCGCGACAAAGCCAAACAAAAAATCTGGCAACAAACCTTATCCGCAAAACTGCACAAACTCTCCGAAATCTTGCGCCTCAACGAGATAGTCGCCAAAATCCCCAATCATTGCCACCAACTAATATTAGTACCCCATCGCTACCTGCACCTATTCCCCCTCCACGCCCTACCATTCACATCACAAACCCGGTTCACCCAAAAAACAAAGTTTTGCGGAAACCTCCTAGACTGCTTCCCCAGCGGCGTGAAATACGCCCCCAGTTTGCAACTACTAGAACTCGTACAAAACCGCATCAAAACCCGCACAACTCCCGCCCCCGAACTTCAGCCATTATTTGCGATTCAGAATCCCACCGAAGATTTATCGAACGCCGACATGGAAGTACAAATCATCAAACAAAAATTCGACACCCATGACATCTTAATCAAACAACAAGCCACCAAAATCGCCTTCAACGAAAACCTCAAAAACCTCTCCAATGCCTGCTACATCCACTTTTCCTGTCACGGAGTCTTTAACTTTGACTATCCGCTGCTATCCCTTCTAGCGCTAGCCGATGCGATCGAATCAACCTCAGAAATTAACCCGCCACAAATCCCCGAAATTAACCTCCCCCAACCCCCCCTTAGTAAGGGGGGGCTTCAAGAGGATAGGCCCGAATCGCCTGAAACTCCCCGCTATGTGACAATGCGAAGCGGGCGAAAAGCCAACCCCGAAAAATGCCTAACTTTGCGAGAAATCTTTGCCGATTTAGAGTTAAGTAAGTGCAATCTCGTGACACTCTCCGCCTGCGAAACCGGGTTAACCAGTTCAACAGAAATGACTGATGAGTACATTGGTTTACCCAGCGGCTTCTTGTATGCTGGGAGTATGAATGTTGTGAGCACATTGTGGTCAGTCGATGATTTTGCAACGGCAATTTTAATGATAAAATTTTATCAGGAATTGCTACCGAAAGTTTCAGTAGCCGTCGCTTTGAACACCGCCCAAAACTGGATGCGCGCCGTCAGCAAGGAGGATTTTATGATTTGGGTGAAATCTTTAAATTTAGATAAAAAATCTGGGCAAAGTGTGGAATTGTGGTTAGTGGCATCAACAGAGGAATGCCCTTTTAGTGATCCCAAGTATTGGGCGGCATTCTGTGCTACTGGATATTAGGTGGAAGACTTTTTGGGGTTTTGCGATGGGTGGGGGCGGGTTTATGAATTCTGGCATGGGATGATATAAATTTCGGCGAACCCGCCCCTACCAATCTTGGTATTTTTGATGTATTCTAGTATTACCAAATCTCGTAGGGGCGGGTTCACCAACCATCTTTGATTCCGACAAAAAAATCACATAAACCCGCCCCAACCCAACCAACCAACCAACCCTGATTAGGAAACAGGTTTTTGGGTATCTGCGATGGGTGGGGGCGGGTTTATGAATTCTGGCATGGGATGATATAAATTTCGGCGAACCCGCCCCTACAAATTTGGGTGTTTTCGATGTATGACTGTATTACCCAATGTCGTAGGGGCGGGTTCGCCAACCATCTATGATTCCAATCCCAAATATTGATAAACCCGCCCCAACCCAACCAACCAACCCTGATTACGGAACAGGTTTTTAGATATCTGCGATGGGTGGGGGCGGGTTTATGAATTCTGGGATGGGATGATATAAATTTCGGCGAACCCGCCCCTACAAATCTTGGTGTTTTAGATGTATGATTGTATTACCAAATGCCGTAGGGGCGGGTTCACCAACCATCCTTGATGAGTACCAACAATTTACATAAACCCGCCCCCAACCCAACCAACCAACCCTGACATTTTATTAACGGAGAATTGTTTCATGGAACCTGAAAAAGTTATCATTGTCTTCTTCAAATGGCTGCGCGAAAATCCGAATATTTTCATGCCCACAGCATGGCAAGATTTACCTAAACTAGAGACACAAATAGCAGAATCAGCCGATGATGAATTATTCCCGATTGCTATGACTATCAGCAAGTGGTGTGCTCATCATCGATTGGGAGATACATTAAGAGAACAAGCGCGGCAAGATATCGAAGATGCCGGCGAACCCACCCCAACCACACAGCAAATGTTAACGAATACTACTCAAGTTTTGCGTCAAGACATTGAAGAAACTTATAAAAAACTTCAACAACTAGATGCACAGAAATCAGATAAAGACAATGACTCAAAATAGTAAAATCTATGCCCCCAACGTCTATCTATTTGCCTATCACCTCTGCAAACCCTCAGAAACAGAGTCGATTTCTCCTGGAGAATTAACCAAACTCTGGGAAAAGTGCAACGAGATATTGGAAACTAAATTAGCTGTCGGTAAAGCATTCAAAGGCAGCTATTTACCCAAAAAAGATGAACCTCTCGGATGGCGAGTTGAACTAATTAACAAACAAGTTGTCGGCGGCCGAAATTCTCTCGCTTTTGCTAAAGATATTTCCCATGACAATCAGCAAATTAGCCTCAAAGGTTTCGCCCAACCACTGCGGATTGACGACAGCTATGCTTTGGGTTTGCAAATTCGCGTCCCCGAAAAAGTTAACAATATTAAAACGCCCGCTGTCGATGTTAGCATCTTCAAAGAATTTAATCCCGATAACTGCTTGTTGCCGGATTTTGTGCAAAGCTATTTCGGTCAAACTCTGCTGATTACAGCTTGGCTGAGTGTCGAACAAAGCCAGGCCGCGCGGGAAGATTCGCAGTATCTCAAAAGTTTAGCCCAACAGTGTTTAGAAAAGTTAATTTCCGGTGACAAGCAGCCGAGTTTTTACCGTCAAGGCGAGTTATTTGGTAGCCCAATTTTAGAATACGGCAATCCCAATCGCCAAGATACTGACTACAATATTATAGTCTGGTTTTTTAACAGTTCAGCAACTGATGAAATCTGGGATGAGACGCGGTACAGCGATTTTGTAGAGTTATTTTTGTACCGCAATAAGATTATCCGCGCCTATCGCGATACCCGCAAACTTTACCGGGTGATTAGCGAGGAATACAAACAAATTGAACTCAATATCGACGCGACTTTTAAGTATTTGCAGCAAGACGAAGCCCAGCAGCGGCAATTGAAAGGTACGGGTTTAAAGGAAGAGGAATTAGAACGTCTGAAACGTCAGACAATCGAGATGCCATCGCGCGCTGTCAAGTATGCCGGGTTGCTGATGGATTTGGAATTTCGGCAAAATACGATCGCAATTAACGCCAAAAACTACGAAAATAAATTAAATCAAATAAGTCTTGACTTGAAATCCCGCAAGAAGTATGATAATAATGAGTGCGATTTAAGCTTTCTCGAATTATTCAGCAAAGAAACCTCGCCGCAGTTTCAAGCACAAATCAAAGCCGACTTAGGCTATTTCACCCACGGTACCGGCTTGCTAGACAAAGCAATGGAAGCAATTCGAGGAGTTGTTGCCATAGAAGAAGCTTATCGGGATGCGAAATTAGAAGTCACGATTCAAGCTGTCGGCTTTGGTTTGGGAGTCGCCGGAGTAGTCGCTGGGAGTTCTCCTTATTTGATTAAACAAGACCCGCCAAATCAGGTAATTGCTTTGCCTTTCTTGAAGGTGGGAATTAATTCTTTTGCGTTGGTATTGTTGATTAGTATCGGCGCCGGTGTTGTGGTTTGGTCTTTGGTGATGTTTGGCGCAAATTATAAGAATTTACTGGGTAAGATTAAGCGGTTGCTGTCGAAACTAGGTGGTAACAAATAAATATTACATGGGAAAGGCGGGTTTTCCCAAAGTATATTGGTGTCAATTTAATGTCTTATGTGGTATCAGTCTGTCGTCTAACGATTAAGGCCAGATCCCCCCTAGCCCCCCTTAAGAAGGGGGGGACAAGAGTACGATCAAAGTCCCCCTTCTTAAGGGGGATTTAGGGGGATCTGGCCTCGGCTGTGAACGAGATATACAAAGGTTCTTAAGCGATTGTTGACACTAATTACCACAGTTTACTCACTTGTATATCGCGATGTTAGCTAAACCCGCCCTAGAAAAAGATTGAGGTTAATATTGAGGAACAGATGAATCTACTTCTTGACTCCAAGCAGTAATCCCGCCTTTAACATTAATTCCCTCAATTCCCGCTTCCTTCAAAATGCTCAAAGCCTTTGCAGAACGGCCGCCCATTTTGCAATGTGCAATCAAGCGATGCCCGTTCAACAATTCCTTGACTTTCTCAATACCTTGGCCGTGTTCGATATCCGGTAAAGGAACCAAAACTGACCCAGGAATTTGAGCAATTTGATATTCGTTAGGATTCCGAACATCCAACAATACAAAATCCTTCGCGCCGCTGTCGATTAACTTTTTAAGTTCAGTAACAGTCATTTCAGGAAGTTTCTGTTGTTCTGCTTCCTCGGCTTTAGCTTGAGGAATGCCGCAGAATTGTTCGTAATCGATTAATTTGTCAATTACCGGGCGCACTGGATTCGGCCGCAGTTTCAATTGGCGGAATGTCATATCTAAGGCGTTGTACAGCAACAATCTGCCGCTTAAAGTTGTACCTTGACCTAAGATAATTTTGATAGCTTCCGTGGCTTGAATGCAGCCAATTACCCCAGGTAAAACACCTAAAACACCGCCTTCGGCACAGGAAGGAACCATCCCAGGAGGCGGGGGTTCTGGATACAAATCGCGGTAATTCGGGCCGCCTTCGTAGTTGAAAACTGTGGCTTGTCCTTCAAATCGGAAGATGGAACCGTAGACGTTGGGCTTGTTCAAAAGCACCGAAACGTCGTTCATTAAATAGCGAGTGGGAAAGTTGTCCGTGCCATCGATGATGATATCGTAGGGAGTCGCAATGCCGATCGCATTTTCGGCACAAACGTTAGTCTCGTACAAATCAACTTGACAAAAAGGATTGATTTCTAAAATCCGATTTTTAGCCGATTCAATCTTCGGTTTCCCAACCCAAGAAGTGCCGTGAATAACCTGGCGCTGCAAATTGGAATGGTCTACAACATCAAAGTCTACAATCCCAATGCGGCCAACACCAGCGGCTGCTAAATACAGCAGCAGCGGCGAACCGAGTCCTCCCGTACCAACGCAGAGCACACTCGCAGCTTTGAGACGCTTCTGCCCTTCCAATCCAACTTCTGGCAGGATCAGGTGGCGAGAGTAGCGTTCGTATTCTTGTTTGTTGAGCTGGATCTCGTCCAGATTAGGATTTAGCATGATATTCTGTGTAGTTCCGATTTTGAGTTACATCCTATCTGAATCTTTGGCATTTTTGCGTGTTTGTTATTTTTACTAATTATTTCTTAATCTGAGTCGGTTCGATCGCGATAATTTCCTCTGCTTGAAAGTTGCCCTCTGCGTCAAGACTCCAACTGCGGAGGTCTTCTGAAGTGCCTTGTCGCACGGATACGATGATGTAAGAGTATTCGGCCCAGGCCATTTGCCGATCGCACTCCGAGGGCACTGCGGCACAATCCGGGTGAGAATGGTAGATGCCGATAATCTCTAATTTGCGATCGCGCCCATGTTTCATCGCCCGCAACATCGCTTCTGGCTTAATAGCATATCTGCGTTTTTCTGTCAATCCTGTTTGTTCGGGCCAATTATCCTGGGCTTCGGCACTCCAAGCATTCTCAGTCGGCCAAACTTCTACTAAAGTTTTCACACCCTCCGCGATTGTACCTAACAATAAACCGCAGCATTCTTCGGGATAAGTGCTTTCGCCGTGGCTGCGGATGGATAATATTTGTTTGGGGGTGAGTGCGATATTTGGCATTTTCTTGTGGGCTTTTTTAAACGAACCGCGAAGACGCTGTTGTCGCGAAGGAAGAGAGGAGAAGGCAAGGGGAAGTTTTATAATTGATTGGGGATTTCTCTAGCTGTTTGCAAAACAGTTCTATAAGCAATGACAGCTTGAGTCTGATTATCATATCCGACATATTGACTCAACACGGAAAAGTCTAACTCTGGCAAAAATTCACTACTGGAAATTAACTCATAACCAGAATCTCGCAAACGGTAAAGAGCAAATCGGTCATCCGTCCAAAACCAGACTTCAGGAACCTGCAAACCGCGATACACTTCCAGTTTGTCAACACCACCGCTAGTCAAAGCAATTTCTATCACAATATCCGGGACTTCTGCAAGTAAACCCAAACAATAACACTCGTCTGGTTCCGCACCTCGTCTCACAACTTCGCGCCGAAATGTAGCACTTCCGTAACCGTTGAGATTAATTAGTCTTTCAACTGCATAGGTTTCGATCAACCGGGCAATAATTGTTTTGAGTCTTTCGTGTTCTGGCGAAGTCGTCATAATAATTTCTAACGTTCCTTCTAAGTAAGTCATCCTGGGAAATTCGTCGGCAAACATATCGGAAAGTTGCTCGTATTTTTCCCAAGTCACATCATATAAAATAATGCGCTGTTCGGTTGCTGGTTCCAGGGTTTTTGGATCTAAAAGTAGCATATTTAATTACCTGCACTTAGATATCTCAACTTTATATTTTTCGGATATTTCTCAGTCTTCTTCTATGTGTCTTCTTCGCCCTCTGCGGTTCAAAAAAACTGAAGGTAGCTAACTAACCGTAGGGTGCGTCAGGGCGAAAGCGTGAGTTTGTGGCCGTCACATTCAACCCTGACGCACCCTACAATAGATATCAAGTCGGTGTTTGCTGCAATTCGGGCCGTTCATCTGCGACGATCGCATTTTCGACTGGACACACCTGCAAACAAATGCCACAGTCTATGCAAGTATCGAAATCAATCCAAAACCAGTCGGTACCTTTGACGTTTTTGCCGGGGCCAGGATGAATGCAAGCAACTGGACAAGCGCCGACGCAATCAGCAACTCCTTCGCAAATATTCGTAACGATAGTGTGCGCCATGTTTCTATTTTAGATTTGTTGGGATTGTGAATGAGAAATTAGCAATTAGGTTTCAAACAAATCCTAGTTTACTGTTTCAATTGTTGGGACGCCTTCGGCATTTACCCAGGCAATTTGAGCAATTCGTCGATCGCGCGCGTAGTCTCTAGCAGCCTCCTCTGTCTCCCGACTCTCCAAATCTACTTCTACTCGCACTAGGTGACTGGACTCTCGGAGTTTGCGAGCATAATCAAAAGCGGCGGCACTAGCTTCAGGTGTTTGAGGCACAACTAACCATTCGCTGGCTGCTGTCTCCGTGGGCAATTGACCCTCTGTTAGCAAAACTTGGTGCAAATCTTCAATATTCAGACAAAACCCGATGCCAGGGGAATTTTGCCCTTGGGGGTCGAACAGTCCCAACAGTTGGTCGTACCGTCCGCCTTGTCCTAAAACTCGCTGTCCCGTTTTGCTACTGCTGACAACTTCAAACACTATTCCAGTGTAGTAGTCAAAGGTTTGAATTAAACTCAAATCGAGGTGGATGTGAGATTTCAGATTAGGGATTTTTGCTTGACATTTTTCCAGCAGCTCGATCGCACATTTGAGATTATTTAACGCAGCTTGTTGCGGCAAATCTAAATCTAGCTTGGCAACAATCTCTAATACATCTTCTGGGCGGCCGCGCAAGTCAAATAACAACAGTGCTCTTTCTCGCAATTCGTCCGACAACGGCAAAGTTTCCAAGGCTATGCGATCGAGATTGGCGATCGCCGATCGCACTTTTTGGCGCACGTTTGGCCCAAACGGTTCTAGCAATGTTGCCGTCAAGCCCGCTTCTCCCAAAACCAAATGCCAGTCATCAATTTCTAAGCTCTGCAAGCACTCAGACAGCAGCAGCAGCACTTCCGCATCCGCAACCGTCCCGCCCGCGCCGAGGAGCTCTACCCCAGCTTGATAGAACTCCTGTTGCCCGCCTGAGCCAGTATCCG